>JBDSCV010000147.1:0-3583 GCA_039920905.1 Pyrinomonadaceae bacterium | reverse complement strand
AATTGAGGATCGTGACTCCGAGCGTTACCCATTTTAGATGGCCTGCGTCCTTAAATATCGACTGATGCACGAGCGTCAGCACTGCTCCCACGACAGGGAGCAATATCAAGATCGTTATCAGATTTTCGTTAATAAAATCCATTTTTCTATCGGTCTTTGGATTTAGGTATTTGCAAAAACCCAAAACCAAACGGCTTATCCAACCAATTTCAACCCGTAATAAATAAAATAGCCAATAACCGCCACCGCACCGATCAAGATGATCGCCGCGTAGCTGCGGACGAAGCCGACTTGTAATTGCCGTACAACACTGCCAAATTCCATCACAAAATGGCCGATGCCGTTCACGATGCCATCGACAAAGCCGAGGTCAAAGCCTTTCCACAGCGTGTTTCGTGACAAATTTGTGATCGGATCGACGATATAACCGTTATAAAGCTCGTCGATACGCCATTTTTGTTCGAGGATCTTTGGCATTTTGCGTAAAGGTGTTTTGCTGAACATCGTCCAGCCGATCGCGATGCCGCTAAGTGCCAGCAAAACTGATAAACCGGCGAGCAGACGCTCGGTCGTTAGTTCTTCAGCATTATGTTCTTCAACGATGTGTTCTCCGGTTTTTGCTGTCGCAGACTCGCCGGTTGTCGCCGGGGTCGAACCGCGTTCTTTGCTGCCGCTGTGTTCGGCCTTTATACCGACCTTTGCAATAACCGGTTCGAGAATATGCTCGAAAATATTTATATCGCCTTTCCCGGCAAGTGAACTAAGCGCATAAGGAATTCCGACCAATCCACCAACGGTCGATAGCACCGCAAGAACAATGAGCGGAACGGTCATCGTCCACGGCGATTCGTGCGGTTTAAAATCTTGCGGGATGTGATGATGGTCTTCTTCGTCGTCTGCATCAGCCGAAGCGTGGTCGTCGCCGTGAACATCGTGGCCATGATCGCCCTCGATCTCGTCATGAAAACGCTCGCTGCCAAAGAATGTCATCAGCATCAGACGCGTCATATAGACTGCGGTCAGAACAGCGGTCAAAAGGCCAACGCCCCAGAGTACGTAGTTCCAATTGCCCGGCAGATCGGGTGCGGCGAACGTGCGAAAAAGTATCTCATCCTTTGAGAAAAACCCCGCCCAGATCGGTATGCCGCAGATCGCGAGCCAGCCCATCATCATCGTGAAAAACGTGACCGGCATGTATTTGCGAAGATTACCCATCTTTCGCATGTCCTGCTCATGGTGCATACCGTGAATGACCGAGCCGGAGCCGAGGAAGAGCAACGCTTTGAAAAACGCGTGCGTCATCACGTGAAAGATCGCCGCGACAAACGCCCCGACGCCGCAGGCGAGGAACATATACCCAAGCTGCGACACGGTCGAATAGGCGAGAACTTTCTTAATATCGTTTTGCGCGAGACCGATCGTCGCGGCAAATATCGCCGTCGCCGCACCGATCATCGCGACGATAAACATCGCCGTCGGTGCATTTTGATAGATCGCATTACAGCGAACGACCATGTAAACGCCTGCCGTGACCATCGTCGCCGCATGGATGAGGGCCGAAACCGGCGTCGGTCCGGCCATCGCATCCGGCAGCCATGTAAAGAGCGGTATCTGTGCCGATTTTCCGGTCGCTCCGATAAAGAGCAGGACTGCGACCGAAGTAATGCCTCCGGCAACAATTGTTCCCAAACCAAACGGGTCTTTTGCCATTTCGGCAAAGATATTCAGTGCACTCGCGACCTGCGTTCCGTCAACCGATTTGTCAAAGAACGAGATCGAGCCGGTCAGTGTGAAGACCAAAAATATCCCGATCAAAACGCCCCAGTCGCCGATGCGGTTCATTACAAAGGCTTTCTTGGCGGCTTTTCGTGCCTCATCCTTTTTGAGATAAAAGCCGATGAGCAGGTAAGAGCAAAGACCGACGCCTTCCCAACCGACGAACATCAGCAGGAAATTATCCGCCAGCACGAGCGTCAGCATCGAAAACATGAAGAGGTTTAGGTACGCGAAAAACCGGTAAAAGCCAGCGTCGCCCTTCATGTAGCCCGTCGCAAAAATATGGATCAGCAGCCCGACAAACGTCACAAACAACGCGTAAATCCCCGACAGCCGGTCCATTCCCAAACCGAAATCCGCCCGAAATCCGCCAACCTGTATCCACGTCCAAAGATGATCGAGTATCGGTTTTCCTTCGGGTGCAAACAACGCTCCGGGATTCGACGTGCCGATGCCAAAGGCGATCATAAACGCCACGATCGTCGAGATCGCTATAGTCCCGCACGCGACCAGGCCGCTAAATGTCTCGCTCCGCAGCCGTCCGCCGATCAGCCAATTGATCACGGCCCCGGCCAGCGGGGCAAAAATTATTAGACTTAAAAGATTGTTCTCAGTCATTACTAAAGCCTAATTCCTCAAAATACTTGCATCGTCCACATCGACCGACTGGCTGTTGCGGAAAAATGCGATGATGATTCCGAGACCGACGGCTGCTTCGGCGGCGGCGACCGACATTACCATAAAGACAAAAAGCTGTCCGGTCGTGTCGCTGTAGTATCGCGAAAACGCCACGAAGGTCAGATTCACCGCGTTGAGCATCAGCTCGATACACATAAACATCCCGATCGCGTTGCGTTTGAAAATAACGCCGACGCAGCCGATCGTGAAAAGTATTCCTGATAACGCCAGATAACTGGCTAAGCTCGGTTCCATGTTTGTCAGTAGTCAGTAGTCAGTAGTCAGTAGTCAGTAGTCAGAATCGATCTAAATCCTGAACTTCTGCAACGACATTTATTTTTGGTCGTCCTCGTGTCGCAATTCCAATTCATGTTCCACAACCAATTCCAATTGCGGCTGGCTGAGACGCCGCGACAAAATTACTGCTCCAATTATTGCCATCAGCAGCAAAACGCCGACGATCTCGACGGGCAGCAGATATTCCGTGTACATTGCCCGGCCGATGGTCATTGTCATGCCCGCGCTCATTGTCTGATCAACCGGAACGTTCGGGGCACGCATCACCGCATAAAAAATAAACATCGTCTGTGCGAGCAGTATCACGCCCAAGCCGCCGCCAAGCGCGTACAAATATCGCAGGCGATTCAGCGGTTCATCGTCGTCCAGATTTAGCAGCATGATCACAAAAACGACCAAAACCATGATCGCCCCGGCGTAGATCAATATCTGCACCGCCGCGATGAATGGTGCCGCGAGCGTAACATAAATGCACGACAGCGAGATAAACACGCCAACCAACGAGATCGCGCTGTAGAGCGGATTTCGGTGATAGACCATCGAAATCGCGCTAGCTATAGCGAGTCCGGCAAACATAAAAAATAGAATGGTCGATACCATATAATCTAGGGACAAGGGGCTAGGGATCGGGAACTTACTTGTCCCTCGTCCCTTGTCCCGTATCACTTCCTCATCTATTCAAAAAGAACACAACAACGATCGTCAGGATCACATTTCCCAGAGCGACCGGCAGTAAAAACTTCCAGCCGAAATTCATCAGCTGATCAAAACGAAATCGCGGCAGCGTGCCGCGCACCCAAATATAAAAGAATAGAAATGCACAGATCTTGCC
>JBDSCV010000146.1:0-2684 GCA_039920905.1 Pyrinomonadaceae bacterium | reverse complement strand
CCAAATCCTCCCAAAAGAATTCGCGGCGGCCGACAATGCGCCCCTCGCGCATCGTAAAAAGCTGAAGTGCGAGGCGCTGGTTTTCGCGATAAAAACCGATGATATCTATATCGCGATCGGCGGTCGTAGCCATTTTTTGCTGTTCGCCGAGGGCCAGTACCGTTCGATGCAGATCGCGGTATTTAGCGGCCAATTCGTATTTGCCGTCTTCGGAGTAACGCCACATCCGGTGTTCCAGATTCTTTGCCAGCTCCTTGTTTTTTCCGTCCAGCAGCACCTTAACGTCTTCGGCGGCCTCGCGATATTCTTCCTGCGTGCACAGGCCTTTGACGCACGGGCCGAGGCAGCGTTTCAGATGATATTCGAGACACGGACGCGACAATTTACCGTTGATCTCGATCTCGCATGTACGAAGCTGAAACGCCCGATTGATCAAATTTAGCGTGTTGCGCGCCATCGAGGCTGGCAAAAATGGCCCGTAATAACTTCCGCCGTCCCGGACCAATTTTCGCGTGACTACAACCTTCGGAAAGGCTTCGTTTGTTAACTTTAGATGCGGGTATTGTTTGTCGTCCTTAAGAAAAACATTAAATTTTGGTTTATGTTTCTTAATGAGATTGGACTCAAGAACGAGAGCCTCAACCTCATTATCCACAACAATAAACTCAAAACCGGCGATCACTTTGATGAGTTGCCGCGTTTTTGGGTCGTGATTTCGGCTCGAATGAAAGTACGACCGGACACGATTGCGTAAATTTTTAGCCTTACCGACATAGATGATCTTTCCGGCCTCGTTTTTATGAATGTAGATACCGGCGTCGGTTGGAAGAGATTTCAATTTTTCGGCAATGGTCACTCTTATATATTAGCGTGAAGGGGAAGAAATTCACCACAGATGGGCACAGATAGACACGGATCGGAAAACTGAGCATTTCTCGATATTCTTAAAATCTGTGTTCTCTGTGTTCTCTGTGTCGCTGTGGTGAATTCGCCCTTTGCGTTCTTTGCGGCTTTGCGTGAAACTTCTTTTGTGAACACCGTATTAACCAGATCGCCTGACAAAGCCGCCGAATTTATCAAACGCGGCGGCGTAGTCGCGTTCCCGACCGAGACGGTTTACGGCCTAGGTGCGAACGTCTTTGACGAGCTGGCTATCGCCAAAATATTTGAGGCCAAGGAGCGTCCCGCAGATAATCCCTTGATCGCACATGTTGCGGATCTGGATCAGATCGGTCAGTTAGCGGTTGAGATCACAGAGAGTGCTGAAAACTTTATTCATAGTTTTTTCCCCGGACCCCTGACGATCGTTTTACAAAAATCCGAACGCGTTCCCCTCATCGCGACGGCGGGACTCGATACTATCGGGATTAGAATGCCACGATTTACGCTCGCTAAACAATTTCTCGTTGCCTGCGGGATGCCCGTAGTCGCTCCATCAGCAAATTTATCGGGCCGGCCGAGCCCGACCACATGGGAAACTGTGTTTGAAGATCTCGACGGTCGGATCGACTGCATATTGCTATCGGACGCGACCGAGATCGGTTTGGAATCGACTGTTGTCGATTGCACGCCCGCGATCCCGTTGGTTTTACGCAGTGGTTCGGTCTCGATTGAACAGCTTCGGTTCGTCATTCCAGAAACCGAAATTCATCAAGATCCGGGCGTCGAAGCGGCGCGAAGTCCGGGCATGCGGCATCGGCATTATTCGCCGCGTGCAAAAGTGGTGGTTGTCGAAAATATCGCTGATATGGCCTTCGAGACTCGTTCGGCGTACATCGGTCTAACCCAACCGACTGTCAAATTCGAGCATGAAAGGGTGTGTCGTAATCGCGAAGATTACGCCCATTCCCTCTTCGAGTTTTTCCGCGAATGTGATCGGCTCGGCGTCGGAACTATCTATTGCGAGAGTGTTGAAGAAAACGGTATTGGCGTCGCTTTGATGGATCGCATTCGACGTGCCGCCGCTAAATAAAATCTATTTAACGGATACGACGGTAATGGCGAGGTCGCCATTATCTTGTAGAATCTCGGTTTTGATTCTATCGTCACGAGTTAGCTGCGACAGATATTCGAGCGGGGCCAGAACGACCGCCGGACGACCATTTTCGGCCCCGATCTCGGCCAAGATCTCGCTTACGCTGTAAAGTCTCTGCTGTTTACCCTCGCCGTCACGAGTCAATCGACCCGACGCATAAAACTCGGCGTTGTGCGAGACAATGTGCATAGTCAAAACGCGATTTGATGAAAAACCGCGTTCATTCGCAGCCTCAATAAGCATTTTGACCGAGTCCGATTCAGTAAATTTGGGTACTGCGAAGATAAAGAGCATAATCGTCGCGATGAACGGCAAGGTTGCGATCAGCAGAATTGTGTTGCGCCATTTCTTACCCTCTTGTACAAGTTCAAAAGCAAAGACGGCGGTCAAAATTATGGCCGCAGGTACTGCGGGCAGAATATAACCTGGCAGCTTTGAGCCTGAGAACGAGAAGAAAACAAGCGGCACGAGGAGCCAGCTTGTTGAGAAAAGGGGAAGGGGAGAGGAGGAGATAGGGAGAGCCTTAGATTTGCTTTGCCTCTCGGCGTCTCTGCGGTGAAAAAATCTTTTGCAGAGTTTCCAGATCGCGGCCAAAAAGAACGGCAGCCACGGCAAAGTCATCAACGGTAAAACCCACAAAAAGAAATAA
>JBDSCV010000145.1:0-7279 GCA_039920905.1 Pyrinomonadaceae bacterium | reverse complement strand
TCGTCGGTATTCGATAACCGCGTCCGCAATTTGCTGGAAACGTCACGCGCAATCTCAGTTTGCAACGTAACCAGGTCTGTTTGTTTACGGTTGTATTGCTCACCCCAGATCTGATTACCTGTTTGCGCATCAACCAATTCCAGACTAAGGGTCAAATTTTCACCCCGCTGGACGACACGTCCGTTTAAGACAGCCTGCACGTTCAAATCTGCGCCAACTTGTTTGGCATCAGTTTCTTTGCCTTTGTACAGAAACACGGAACTTCGTGCCTTAACCGAAAGCTTGGGAAGTTGAGATAAATTGTTGATGAGCGACTCGGTCATTCCATCCGATAGATATTCGACATCCGGATTTCCACTTTCATTAACGAACGGCATCACGGCGATTGATTCGATCTGTTTGGTGGGCGAAAAATACTTGTAGCCGTAAAATCCGCCGATAATAATGATAGCGAGTATAAGCGGTATGGCGAGCAATCGCTTGCCAAAACCGCGCTTGGGCACCTCCGTGATGCCAGACGGTAAAATAGCAGTTTCGTTAGTGGTGTTGACCTGCGGCGTGGTCGGCGAGTCGCTAGGCAAATCTGACCCGCGCAATATCACCGTCGCCGGTTCATCGCCAGTCGAAGCCGTCGCCGGGCCGTCGAGAAGCCGCGTGCCGTCGTCGAGACAATACAGCAGCGTGTCGTCGTAATAATCGCGTCTGCATTCAGGGCATCGTTTCATAATTTCAAACGCTCCGGTCAACCAGGAAGAAGCGTGATCTGATTTGAATTGCGTTTTGCATCGACTTTTTTGACGTTGCATTTCCTCGGCGATTATAGAACGAAAAATTTTTTTTCAAAAATGTTTGTCAGCGATTAGCGTGCGGGACGAAATGCTGTACTCTTATTTGAAAAGGAAATCTCAATAATCTAGGGCGGATTGGATTGTCGGACCGGGTATCTGTCGGCTGAGCGAGTGCGGCCACAGTCGAAACTATACCGTTTGCTTTTGCACTCACTTGAATAAGAAGGAGAAAACTATGAAACGCAATCGAATATTTGCAGGTTTGGCAATTGCCATTCTGCTGACTTTGAGCATCGTCGTGGTCGCGCAGGTCGCTCGGCCGTATAGAAACGGCTCGGTTTGGAACATCTCCTATATCCGCATTAAGCCCGGCATGGATACAGCATATATGAACTATCTTGCTACCGACTGGAAAAAGAATCAGGATGCGTCGAAAAAAGAAGGTCTGATTCTCTCGTATAAGGTTCTAACGACCGAGGCCCACGGCAGCGGCGACTTCAACATTATGTTGATGACCGAGTACAAGGATCTGGCCACGATGGAGGCGAATGAGGACAAGGCAGACAACCTTGCACAAGTGATCGTCGGCAACGACGCAAAACAAATGCAGGGTTATAAGGAAAGACTTGAGATTCGAGAAGTGTTGCAGGATCGTCTGGCGAGGGAGATTATTTTAGAACCAAAGCGGTAATTTAATTTACTCACCACAGTGGCACCGAGAGTACAGAGAAATTTAGGAATGACTCTAGAGTTTAGACTCAAAATCAAACTACTTTCCACAACATCTGTAAACTCTGTGTTCTCTGTGACTCTGTGGTGAATTTGTTCTTAAAAGGATAAGGAGAAATTTTTATGGCTAATTATGTACTCGTTCGTTCTAAGGTTCGGGACTTCTCGGAATGGAAGGCCGAATACGATAACCACCTTCCATCCCGCGATGCGGCACAGCTTTCTGAGAAATACCTACTTCGCAGTACGGAAGATCAAAATGAAGTTGTTATCTTGTTCGAGGCGGCCGATATGGACAAGGCAAAGGCTTTTACTGCGTCAGACGACCTGCGCGAAGCTATGCAGAAATCCGGCGTCGTTGACAAACCGGATATCTACTTCCTTAATGACTGAAAGCAAGATTTTTTTCACCATCGGGACACCGAGCGCAGAGAGGACACTGAGAACAAAAAAACTAGTTTTGGGTTTATGAGCAATGTCAAAGTTCTCACCGAAATATGGATTTGAAACTCTGTGTCCTCAGTGACGCTGTGGTGAATTTATTTTCAAACGGAGAAATCAATGAACAGTAAAAGACTAGATGGAAAGGTAGCGATCGTCACCGGTGCAACCGGCGGCATCGGCGAAGCAACGGCAAAACGATTCCTTGAGGAAGGGGCGAGCGTCATGCTGGTCGGGCGTTCGGAGGAGAAGTTAAAAGAGACCTGCGGCCAGTTAGCTGATTTTGAGAATGTGGCGAATTTCGTGGCGAATGCCACGGACGAAGTTGCGACACAGGCGGCGGTCGAGGCAACAGTTGAAGCGTTTGGGGGTCTGGACATCCTGATTGCCAACGCCGGAACCGAAGGCAATTTTGCACCGATCGAGAATTTGACGCTTGCTGAATTTGAAAGCGTTCTTCGGACCAATGTCATCGGTGTTTGGCTTTCTATGAAATATGCGGTCGAGCCGATGAGAAAACGGGGCGGCGGCTCTATGATCGCTCTTTCGTCCGTTGCGGGAATGATCGGCTCGCCGACTATGGCGCCTTACATCGCCAGCAAACACGCGGTTTACGGTCTTGTAAAAACGGCAGCCCTCGAACTAGCAGAATCTGGCATTCGTGTAAATGCCATCGGTCCGGGTCCGATCGACAACCGAATGATTCACTCGCTCGAATCGCAGTTTAGTCCGGAAGATCCGAAAGCCGGGCAGGACTTCATTTTATCGCTCATACCGATGAAACGCTACGGCACAAACGAAGAAGTCGCTAATCTCGCCCTTTTCCTCGCGAGCGACGAGGCATCGTACTGCACCGGCAGTATCCACATGATCGATGGCGGATTTACCGCCGCATAACTTATAAAGTGGAGAAAATATGAGTGACGAAAAAATCGTGCTGATCGCACGTTTGAAAGTTAAGGCCGAAAAGATCGAACAAGCAAGGTCAGCGGCCATGGCAATCGTTGAGCCTTCCCGAAAAGAAGCTGGCTGCATAAATTATGACATCCATCAATCGATCGAGGACGCAACGGTTTTCTGCTGACACGAAACATGGGCGAGCAAAGCCGCACTCGACGAGCATTTTGCCACGCCTTTCTTTCAGGAATTTTTTAACGTAGTCGGTGAAGTCGCCGCAGAGCCGCCGCAGATAAATCTGACCAGAATGATCACCCAAAAGGCTTAACCCGCGACGAAGCTTTCAAACTAGATTTTTACACATTCACCGCGTTTGAGGAATTGCCCGTCGCCTTGCTTGCCGGTGTGTTCGCCATTTTCGATCACGACTCTGCCGAGAGATAAAACGGTCTCGACTTTGCCTTTCATCTTCCAGCCTTCGTGTGAAGAGTAATCGACATTCATACGTTCACGTTCGACGCCGAAAGTGTGTTGCTTTTCCGGGGCGAAGATGATGACGTCGGCGGCTTACTTAGGATGCGTTTCCCTGCGGGAGGCCGACGCGGCGGAGGAGATCGGTGAAGCGGGGGTCGGGGCGGAGATCGTCAAACGCCGGATCCGCTCCGAGAAACAGCATCTGCGGGTCGCGGGCGGCGTAGGCTTTTTCGAGAGAGGCGAAAGCAAATTCTTTTTCGCCTAATCCGGCATAAAGGATCGCTAACTCGGCTGCTGAGACATATTCTTTTGTCGCCTCCAGTTTTTTGCGGATCGCCTCGGCTTCGCCACGACGTCCGGCCTTTGCCAATGCATACCCCATAAAGCATAGGTCGCTCGAATTTTCACCGTCCAGTTTAATGGACTCTTGATATTCGGCGACGGCGGTGTCGTACTGCCCCTTAGCCATATATGCATAACCGAGAAAGGCGTGCGCAATGCCGTAATTCTGATCCATTTCAATCGCCTTCGTTAACTGTTCGATAGCTAGATCATACCGACGGGCAAGGTAGAGTAGATTGCCTATATTGGAATTGTAAGCGAACCGGAGCGGATCAAGCTCTTTGGCGAGTTTTATCTCGGCGAGGGCTTGCTCGGATCGTCCCATCTTGCCGAGATAATCTCCATATCCGGCGTGCGCTGCTGCCAGGTTTGGATTTAACTCGATCGCCCGTCTATATCCGCTCTCTGCTCCCGGCCAATCCCAGTTACTTTTCTTGATCGATGCCATCGCCGCGTGCGCGTCGGCGAGATTCTCATCCAGGTCGAGGGCCTTTCTAGCTGCCGCCTCGGCTTTCGGCGACGCCTCCTTCGGGTCGAGATAGCTGCTGATGCCAAGGCTGGCATAGGTAGTTGCCAACGCGGCAAAGGCTGGAGCATAGTTTGGGTCGATGGCTATCGCCTGATTGTAATACTCAATCGCTTTTTTCAAATTATCCGGGCCCCCTTTCCTGCCGGATAGCCGCCCCCTTAACAGCAACTCATAAGCCTCCGGGTTGGCTTTAGCGTCTTTGGCGATCTGCTGCTGTTCGGCCGGGGTCAGGCGAAGACGGAGTTTTTCGGCAATATGCCGCGAGATCTCGGTCTGCACGGCGAGCAGGTCTATCGCCTTGCGGCTAAATTGTTCGCCCCACATCTGCGTATTGTCGCCGATGTTTACCAGCTCGGCGCTGATCTGCAATTGGTCACCGACGCGGGTAACGCGGCCCGTTACTATCGCCTGCACGCCGAGCGCCTTTGCCGCCGCCGCCAGATCGACATTATCGCCCCTGAACTTAAACGCCGAACTGCGCGCGATGACCTTTAAGCCCGGCAATCCCGACAGATTGTTTATCAACGCTTCGCTTACGCCGTCCGAGATCAGTTCGTTCGCCGGGTCGCCACCGACATTGACAAACGGCAGCACAGCAACCGAATTGATTTGAGAGCCGCCAGCCAGTGAATACCAATAATAAAAACCGCCGCCGATCAGTGCCGCCAAAACAACTGCGACCGCTGCAAGCGATGCAAACTTATGTTTCCGCACCTCGGTAACGATATACTCGGCGCTCGACGGCTGATGCGACAGGCCGCTGTCGAGCGTCGAATTCCCTCCCTCGCGCATCATCGTTGCTTTGTCCCTGATCTCGGCAGGGCTGACATTCGACGACTTTCCGGACACCGGTATGTGCGAACGCTCAAGCTCATCGGAAAACTCAAGCTCGCGTTTTAAATTTTTCAGATCGAGCAGTAGGTCCTTGATGGTCTGATACCGCTCATCAGCCTTTTTCTGCAAAGACTTTTTGACGATCCTCTGCAATTCCATCGGAACCGTTTCCGGCAGAGGCGGCGGCTCTTTGGTAACGATGGCGGCGATCGTATCGGTAGCGGTCTCGCCGGCAAATGGCGCTTCGCCGGCCAGCATCTCGAATATGACAACGCCCAGACTCCATATATCCGTCCGGGTGTCTGTCTCCTTGCCCCGTGCCTGCTCCGGCGACATATAATTCGGCGTACCCATCACTACGCCCGGAGCCGTATTCATCTGCGCACGGGTCGTATCTTCGGATGCAGCCGTTGACCCAGCCGCTTCTGACAGCTTTACGAGGCCGAAATCCAGAACCTTGACAAGGCCGTCGTCGCGGATCATCAGATTTTCAGGTTTAATGTCGCGATGGACGATATGCGCGTCATGCGCTGCATTGAGCGCCGCCGCTGTCTGCATAGCAACATCCAGCGTTTCGCGTAAGTTGAGAGGCTCGGCACTCATCCGGTTGCGCACTGTGTCGCCCTTTATCAGTTCCGTGGCGATATAATGCGATTCGTTAAAGCTGCCGATCTCGTAAACGGTGAGAATATTTGGGTGGTTGAGCGCCGATGCAGACTTCGCTTCCTGTATAAAACGCCGGACGCGCTCTTTGTCGGAGGCTGCATCAGTGTGTAGTATCTTCAACGCAACCTGCCGGTCAAGCTTGCCGTCAGCCGCCAGATAAACCTCGCCCATGCCGCCCGAACCGATCTTAGATACGATCCGAAAATGCTTAAGCATCGAGCCGTTTTCCAACGCACTACTCATACACTTTTTAAATCAGATCATTAGAAGATAGCACACTCGCCGCGTTTGACGAACTGGCCGTCACCCTGCTTGCCGGTGTGTTCGCCGTTTTCGATGATGACATTACCGCGTGAGAGGACGGTTTCGACTTTGCCTTTCATTTTCCAGCCTTCGTAGGAGGAATAATCGACATTCATGTGTTCGTTTGCGACGCCGAAGGTGTGTTCAGTGTCGGGATTGAATATGACGATGTCTGCGTCGGAGCCGACGGCGATCGTTCCCTTCTTGGGGAACAGCCCGAACATCTTTGCAGCCGCAGTCGACGTCAGCTCGACAAAGCGGTTGAGCGAGATGCGGCCCTCAGCCACGCCGCCGTTGTAGATCAGGTTCATACGGTTCTCGACGCCCGGTGCACCGTTCGGGATCTTGGAAAAATCGTCCTTGCCCAACTCCTTTTGCTCCTTCATGCAGAACGGGCAATGGTCGGTCGAGATGACCTGCAGGTCGTCCATTTTGAGGCCTTTCCACATCTCGTCCTGATTGTGTTTTTCTCGCAGCGGCGGCGTCATCACGTATTTCGCACCGTCCCAGCCGTCGCCGTAATCTTCGATCGAGTGGAAAAGATATTGCGGACAGGTCTCAGCAAATGCCGGGATGCCGCGATCTCTTGCCTGGCGAACCTGATTTAGCGCGTCCGTGCAGCTTAAATGAACAATATAAACCGGCGACTCGGCCATTTCGGCGATGGCGATGGCTCGATGAACTCCCTCGGCCTCGGCGATCGTCGGTCGCGTGAGGGCGTGATATTTCGGAGCGGTGCGGCCGTCGGCAAGAAAGCGTTTGATGATCTCGTTGATGACGATGCCGTTCTCGGCGTGCATGCAGATGAGGCCGCCCCGTTTTCCGGCTGCGGACATCGCCCGAAAGATCGTCGCGTCGTCCGCGAGGAACACGCCCGGGTACGCCATGAACAGCTTGAACGAAGTGATCCCCTCGTCCATCAGCTTGTACATTTCTTTCTCGTCGCCGTCCTCAAACTCCGTCGTGATGAGGTGAAAGCCGTAGTCGATACAGGTCCTGCCCTCGGCCTTTTTGTGCCACGCGTCCACGCCCGAGGTCATCGATTCGCCCTTTGTCTGCACCGCAAAATCGATGATCGTCGTCGTCCCGCCAAACGCCGCCGCCCGCGTGCCCGTAAAGAAATCGTCCGACGAAGCGGTCCCGCCAAACGGCAGCTCCATATGCGTATGCGGATCAATTCCGCCGGGTATCACCAGCCTCCCCGCCGCATCAATGACCGCAACGTCCTCGACATTGATCTCTTTCCCGATCAACGAAACGGTCCCGTCCTCGATCA
>JBDSCV010000144.1:0-4335 GCA_039920905.1 Pyrinomonadaceae bacterium | reverse complement strand
CGATCCTGAATGACAATATCTTAATCCCTGCGGCATCATCATATTTATTTGGTGGGTTTAACCGGTCGCTGGCGAACATTTTCCGTTCGGACGCACCGAATTTCTTGGTTGGCGTGACGATCTCGTTCCCATTTAGAAATCGTACGGCGAAGGCAAACCTAGATGGCGCAAAGGTTCAGGAAGTGCAGCTTGCGGCCCAGACTCGCGGACAGGAACAGACGGTAATTGTCGAGGTACGAAATGCCGTTCAGGCTGTGGAAACGACCCGGCAGCGTGTTTTGACGGCCCGTCGCGCACGTGAGAATGCCGAGATCCAACTTGACGGCGAGAGAAAGCTGTTTGAAGTTGGGCGTTCGACAACCTTCCTGCTGTTTCAGCGTGAAAATTCGCTGACAAATGCCAGAAACGCCGAGATCCGCGCCGAGACTGACTATAATAAATCGCTGGCCGATCTCCAGCGGGCGACATCAACGGCATTTCGTGCGAATAACGTTCAAGTCGCGTCGCCGGTTCCTCTACCAAAATAAGTTGGCCCAAATCTACAAGCAATTATTTAAGTGCCGCAGATGCGGCACTTTTAGTTTAAGCTCAAGTCTGCGAAAATCGATATCGTGAAAGTCTCCGCCGTAATTATTACATTCAACGAAGAATTGAAGATCGCCGACGCTATACGCTCGGTGGAATGGACCGACGAGGTGCTTGTCGTTGATTCCGAAAGTACGGATCAGACTCAAGACATCGCCTTGAGCTTGGGGGCTCGTGTCATCGTCGAAAAATGGAATGGCTTTTCGAAACAAAAACAGTTTGCCACCGATCAGGCGCTGAATGACCGCATCTTAAGTCTCGATGCCGATGAATGCGTCACGCCCGCGTTGAAGGCCGACATATTAAGAATTTGCGGTTCCCCCGCACCGGCCGACGGCTATCTTGTCGCGCGATTGGCAACCTATATCGGTCGCGAGATACGGCACAGCGGTTGGTATCCCGATTGGCAGTTACGTTTCTTTGACCGGAGAAAGGCCCACTGGAAAGATGTGGCCGTTCACGAATCAATCCAAATGACCGACGGTGCGACTATCGGTAAACTGTCTGGGGATCTGATGCATTTCAGTGTTGACACGGTCGAGCAGCACGGCCATCTTATCCAAACACGCTATGCTCCTCTTGCGGCTAGAGAGATGCTCGCCCGGGGGAGACGGACGTCGGCGATACAGATAGCTTTTTTGCCGGCGTATAAATTTTTACAGACGTATATCTTTAAGGCAGGGTTTCTGGACGGTCTCCCAGGGTTGGCGATTGCATATTTTGCGGCGTACAATGTCTTCCTAAAACATTTGCTCCTCTGGGAATCTCAAGATCAAAGATAAATCACTCGCGCTACGGCGAGTGACAACTCTAACATTGGTATTCTCATCAAATCTTTCAATAGCAGCGGTTTTGGGTTATATTTAGCATTGACGATCCGGCGTTGCTATCAATTTTATGCAATCTGTTCCAATAACAATGTTCGCAATTATCATTTTCGCCCCGGCAATTTTTGCCCAAAAGGGCGTCGATGCGCAAACAAAGACCATAAAAGAAGAGGGCAACAAAGTCACATCACGCGGCACCGATGTAACGCGTTCGTTCGATTGGGGTAAGGGGAAAACAAAAGTTCGCGAACGCCTTCCAAATCCTTACAAACTTAACGCCCGCCGCGATGTACTCGTCGAGACCATTATCGATGCGCTGCGAGAAAAAAAGATCGTGGTTGACGAAGCGTCTTCGAGGCCCAAAGACGGCATGATCGTTACCCAACCCTTTGTCTTTGCAAAAGGTTCGGTGATCACGCTTAACGAGCTGAATCGTTACGCGATCCTCGAAAGTTCAGATTCCGCCTGGACCAAAGCTCAATATACTCTGACGATCGAAATTCAATCGATTGATGGTATTCAGAATAACGTTACGGTGAATGCAAAGATCGAGGGGCGTGCTGGCAACGGCTTGACATCCGAATGGGTTACTGTGAGAAGTTCAGGTATTGCCGAGGATGAATTTCTTTCAAAATTGATCGAGCTGGTGACCGGTAATTCCCCGGATCCCGCACAAGATACGGATCACTAATTTTCGATTTAATATGATGATTCGGGCCTGCCGCATTTTTTTCTGTATTGTCATCCTCCTAAGCGCGGGCGTTTTTTGCTTTGCACAAGGCAGGGATGAAAAAAGCTCGATTTTCTCAAAAACCGGGGAGGATAAGGACGACAGGCCAAAGGGTTTCAGAGAAACCCTTGAGAAAATGCGGATCGACAAAGACAAGAAAGATTTTGATCAAATGATAGAGCGAGGCGGGGAAGCTCTCAAAATATCGGAAGAACTAGACAAGTCTTTTGAAGCCAACGGACGGCTGACAGAGAAAGAAAAGGCCAAACTTGAGTCCGTCGAAAAGCTGGTAAAAAAAATACGGAGCGAGCTAGGCGGCGATGATGATTCGGACAGTGATGCGAGAGAAAAACCTCAGGCCGAGACCAGTTCTCTGTCACTGGCTGATGCCGTGAAAGCTCTTAGGTCAACGACGATCGATCTTTATAACGAGTTGAAAGAAACGACCCGATTTACGATTTCGGCGGCCGCTATTCAAAGTTCAAACACTATTTTAAAACTCGCACGTTTTTTGAAGCTCTCTAACCGATAATTCCCTCTTATGCAGGTACCGGTACGCATTCTTTTTCTGCTGCTCTTGGCCGCCTGTTTCGTCTTAAATATTTTTGCCCAAAACGCTGACGACGACGTCATCAGCGTTGACTCGTCGATCGTAGTTTTAAACGCGTCTATCACTGACGCCACCCGAAAAGGCGTTGGCGGCCTTAGCGTAAAGTATTTCCATGTCTTTGAGGATGGAGTTGAGCAAAAGATCGAGACTTTCGAAGCGGAAGAGACTCCGTTTGCTGCTGTAATTTTGCTCGACACGTCCGGCAGTATGGAGGAACGTGTGAGTCTTGCACGGTCGTCGGCTATTCAATTCCTCAGCGGACTTCGAGAGAATGATTTTGCTTCGATATACAATTTCGATTCAAAAGTTCTGATGGTTCAGGATTTCTCTAATACCCGTGATATGAACGATCATGCTTTCGACCTAAAGGCGAACGGCATGACTCTCTTAAATGACGCAATCTTCAGGGCTGCGGAGGTTTTATCAAAACGGCCTGAAAAGCGTCGTGCGATCATCGTCCTTTCCGACGGGGCCGATACGATGAGCAAGAAAAGCTCGGATAAAGCATTGCAGGCGGCGATCACGGTCGGAGCTACGATCTATCCCGTTGACATGTCGGCACTCAACACAGGCGGCCGCGACCGGACGCAGAATCAGGGGGTATTGAAGACTTTTGCGGAGAAAACCGGCGGACGTTTTGTTTCGACACCCGGCGGTCTGGCGATGCGAAGTGAATTCAAGCGAATCGTCGAGGAACTTGGCCAACAGTACACGATCGCGTACGCACCTATGAACACCAAAAAAGACGGGAAATGGCGGGCCATTGAGCTCCGTATTTCCCGTCCGAATCTCACGATCCGCACCCGCAAAGGCTACAACGCTCCGCGTCAGAACTGAGAGCGGTAGCGACTGGGTTTTTCTAACACAGGATGCTCAAGACTCCCGACTTGTCTTGTTCTGCTTCTTATCCTCATGCCGCTCGAAAGCTAATTTAATAAGCTCGTCGATGACCTGCGGGAACGGCTTCCCTGTTCCAGTCCACATTTTCGGGAACCCGGAGGCGTCGGTTAAGCCGGGCATTGTGTTGATCTCGTTGACAAGCAAAGCGCCGTTGTCGCTGCGTAAGAAGAAATCAACGCGCGCCAGGCCTGAACCGTCTATCGCTTTAAAAGCGGTCACAGCCATTTGTCTGATCTTCGTCGAAAGTTCGTCCGAAACCGGCGCGGGCACGACGAATTCGTTATTGCCGGTGCCGGAGTATTTTTCTGTGTAATCGAGGAACGCCTTTGACGAGTCGCGTATGATATATTCGCCGGGCAGGCTCGCCTGCGGTTTAGCGTTGCCCATAACGGCACACTCGATCTCACGCATCTCAAGCCCTTGTTCGACGATGATCTTTCGGTCGTATTCGGCGGCGAGTGTGATTGCGGCGGCGAGCGATTCGCGGTCCGTGGCCCTTGAAACGCCAACCGATGAGCCAAGATTCGCCGGCTTTACAAAACACTGGAAGCCGAGTTTATCGGCGACCTGTTTGAGCGTCGTCTCGCGATTATTCTGCCATTCGTCACGCAGAAACCACACATAATCACAGATCGGCAGCCCCGCATCACGAAACAGCGTCTTCATAAACGCCTTGTCCATCC
>JBDSCV010000143.1:0-10948 GCA_039920905.1 Pyrinomonadaceae bacterium | reverse complement strand
TTTAAGCCAAGTGGACATTCTTTTAATTTGCGATTTGCGATTGTCGTTTTGCGATCTCTTTATTCTGCTTTGCGGATATCCGCGATGCGACAAAAATTGCTGTTAGTTCGTCTGCCTCCTTCAGGAGACTTGCGACGAGTTTCTCTTCCATTAACTTGCTTTCAATTATCAACTCCAACCACAGACAGCATTCATCGGATTCTTCTTCGACGGTTCCGAGTTTCGCGATGAATTCCGCTTTCGAGCGTCCGCGACATGCCGCCCGATAATTCGCGGCAACCGAAGTTCCCGACCTCACGAGCTGGCTCCCAATCGCTCTCCCCGCGGCAGTATT
This sequence comes from Pyrinomonadaceae bacterium, assembly GCA_039920905.1. Lineage (GTDB taxonomy): Bacteria > Acidobacteriota > Blastocatellia > Pyrinomonadales > Pyrinomonadaceae > OLB17. The sequence continues at coordinate 10,614 of JBDSCV010000143.1, read as the reverse complement.
CGGTAACGAATTCACCAACTTAATAACTCTCAAGGCGAACTGTTTGGTACGATTTTTAAGTTCGCTTTCGGTCATATTCAGCTTTCGTTCCGTCTTTCAATCGCAAATCGGCAATCAAAAATCCCAAATCCCTAAACCTTTTCCTGTACGTTCGATCCCAAAAGTCCTGCCGGACGGACGAGAAGGACTAAAATTAAAATAGCGAAAGCGACGGCATCACGATAAGTCGATGGTATCCCGACATAACCGCCATAGCCGACGACTAAAGTTTCCGCCGCCCCTATGAGCAACCCCCCTAGTACCGCTCCGGGTATATTGCCGATTCCCCCCAACACAGCGGCTACGAATGCTTTTAGACCGGTCATGATCCCCATTAGAGGATCGATCTTCGGGTTATATTGTGCCGTCAAAACACCGCCGGCAGCCGCAAGAGCCGAGCCAAGCGCAAATGTAAAGGCAATTACAAAATTGGTATTGATCCCCATCAGCTTCGCCGAATTGATGTTAAATGATACGGCCCTCATCGCTTTCCCGATCTTGGTTTTATAAATTATCCACTGCAAGATGCCCATTAGCAGAAGAGAGACCACGAATATCAAGATCTGTGAGGTGGATATTTTTGCATTACCGAATAATGTAAAGCTGTCGGTCGGCAAGAGCTGGGGAAAGGAACGCGGCGTCGGTGAGAAGATAAAGATAAAAAGATACTCGATCAGCAGCGACATCCCGATCGCGGTGATGAGGGTCGTCATCTTGGAATACTTACGTACCGGTCTGTAGGCAAAACGTTCGATCGCCATTCCAATCCCGGCAGCAATAATCATCGCACCTATCAGCGTGACTACAAATCCGAAAGCCGAGGGTTCAGCGGCAAAACCCATTGCCGTTGCCAACATAAATCCCGCATAGGCTCCAACCATATAGATATCGCCGTGAGCGAAATTTATGAGCCGCAGGATGCCGTACACCATCGTGTATCCAAGCGCGATCAGGGCATAGATCGAGCCGATAGTGAGGCCATTAATAAGCTGCTGGACAAATGTATCCATAAGGCGGTTCAGAGTTCAAGGCTAAAGGGTCCCGGTCAAACGCGATTATGTGTCTTCCCGGAACCGTTGAACCGCGAGCTTATTTTGACGAATTCGAATTCGAGTTAGTATTCGAAGCAGCGGTTGAATTTGAAGAATTTGTATTAGTGGTCGATGCCGTCGGAGGCTCCATACCTTCGGGATAGATCGTTTCCTTAAATGTAAATTTGCTTTGCGCCGGGGTTAGTTCCAATGCGACCGCTGGCTTGACGGCGTTGCGGCTGGCGTCCAGGGTAATGGTACCCGTTACCCCTGCAAAACCCTTCGTTGAGTTGATCGCGTCTTTCAGTTTTACGCTTTCCGTGCCGCCAGCTCGTTTGATAGCGTCCGCCAAAACTTTTGCCGCATCGTATGCCAACGCCGCCAATGAATCAGGCCCGACGCCAAACTTTGCCGTGTAATTCTTAACAAAATTCTGAATTTCGGGGGCCGGATTATCTGCCGAGTAATGGTTTGAAATATAGGCATTCTTGAGAGCCGCTCCGCCGAGTTTCCACAGCTCAGGCGAATCCCAACCGTCTCCGCCCAGCAGAGGCTGATCCATGCCCAGCTCACGAGCCTGACGAGCGATGATCGCCACTTCGCCGTAATATCCGGGAATGTATATAACATCAGGTTTCTGATCGCGCATCTGGGTCAATTGGGCTTTGAAATCCTGATCTTTCTGTGCGTAAGATTGCTTGGTGATGACCTTGCCTCCCAGTTTTGTAAATTCCTGTTCGAAAAACTGCGTCAACCCTTTGCTGTAATCGGAGCTGTTGTCGCCGAGGATAGCGGCCGTTTTGGCCTTAAGGGTGTTAGCGGCAAATTTCGCCATCACGGCCCCCTGAAAAGGGTCGATAAAGCACACGCGGGAAATGTAATCACCTACCTCAGTTACCTTTGGGTTGGTCGAGGACGGCGAGATCATCGGGATCCTAGCGTCCTGTGCAACCGGTGCCGCCGCCAATGAATTAGAAGATGCTACCTCGCCGAGAACGGCGACCACTTTGTCCTGGTTTATCAGCTTAGATATGACAGTCTTCGCCTTTTCCGGCGTTCCCTGATCGTCTTCGAAAACCATTTCCAGCTTCTTGCCATTCACGCCGCCCGCGGCATTGATCTCGTCAAATGCGAGCTGGATGCCATTTTTGGTTGAAACTCCGAAACTCGATGTTGCTCCGGTCGTGTCACCGTACACTCCGATCCGTATCGTATCGCCCGTGTTGCCCGTAGTTCCTGTACCGCCTTTCTGGACACACGCAAAGGAACAAAAAATTGAAACAACCAAACCGATAGTAAGTAAAACTCTGGTCATAAACACCTCTTAAAACTAAATTTTCTATAAAGAATACGCCTGAATCAGATTATGTCGCCTTTCTTAATGAATAGGCTTTTAAGCCAAAATCGTTAATTCCGAGAATTAGATTTACAAACAGGCATTATACCCGATCTCGATAGCTTGTCGAACATCTATCAGGTAAAATCTCCTGTAAACCTCTATGGCAAATGAGAATGTACCGCAAATTAGCAAATTGGGCGATATGCCTACGGAAGAGTTTCGTAAATACGGTTATGAAGTCGTTGATTGGCTAACTAATTACTTCGAGCATATGGAAGAAATGCCTGTGCTCTCGCAGGTCCAGCCGGATTGGCTCAAGAACCAACTGCCTGCGTCTGCACCAGAAACCGGCGAAGATTTCGGCACGATACTTCGAGATGTTGATAAGCTGATACTGCCTGCTGTGACACATTGGAACCACCCTAATTTTCACGGTCTTTTTTCAACATCGACATCGTCAGTCGGTGTATTTGGCGAGATGTTCACCGCCGCCTTTGATATGAAAGCGATGCTTTGGCGCACGGCTCCGGCATCGACCGAGCTCGAAGATGTCGTTCTCGACTGGCTCCGGCAGATGATGAGCCTGCCCCCGCATTTTGAAGGGATCATCTACGACACCGCCTCTGTCTCGACAATGCACGCCATCGCGGCGGCCCGCGAACGCGCCGGTTTTCACATCCGCGACATGGGCATGAGCGGTCGTGATGATGTGCCGCTGCTATGCGTATACTGCTCGGAACATGTTCATTCTTCAATAGATAAGGGCGTGATAACGCTAGGTCTGGGTCTGCGGTCTTTGCGAAAGATCGAGTGTAATGACCGGTTTGAGATGATCCCGCAAAAGCTCGCCGAAGCTATCGAGGAAGACATCGCCGCCGGGTATAAACCTATCTGCGTTATCCCGACGGTCGGTACGACATCGACATCGAGCATCGATCCGGTCGATTCTGTCGCCGATATTTGCGAAAAATTCGGCTTATGGCTGCACGTCGATACGGCTTATGCAGGCTCAACGGCGATCGTTCCTGAATTCCGGCATCATTTTAAGGGCTGGGAACGGGCCGATTCCATAGTCGTAAACCCGCATAAATGGCTCTTCACACCGTTCGATCTTTCGGTTTTGTATTGTAAAGACCTGAGTGTGCTGAAAGAGGCGTTTTCGCTTGCCGCGGAATATCTAAAGACGGGCGATGAACAATCGGTCAAGAACGGTATGGATTACGGCATCCAGCTTGGACGTAGGTTTAGAGCATTAAAACTGTGGTTCGTTATCAGATATTTTGGCAGCGGAGGTTTGATCGAACGCCTCCGCGACCATTGCCGTCTCGCAAGGCTTTTCGAATCATGGGTCGAGGCGAGCGACGAATGGGAAATGATGGCTCCTGTCCCGTTTGCTTTGGTCTGTTTTCGGGCTTGTCCTAACGGTGTCAATGACCTAAACGCGCTCAACGAACAAATAATGAATGACATCAACGCCTCGGGCGAAGCATATCTCTCGCACACAAAACTCAACGGAAAATACACGCTGCGGCTCTCCGTCGGCAGCATCCGTGTTGAAGAACGGCATTTGCAGAAGGTTTGGGATTTACTAAGAGATTTCAACGCCAAGACGCAAAGTGAATAAATCTCTTTACTTTGCGTATTTGCGTCTTTTGCGCTAAAAATTCCTACTCTTTCCCTTCGGCCCAGATCTTATGTCCACGCGTCTCTTTTAAAAATATCGCACCGACAACAGCCGTTATCGCGGCAATTGTCATCGGATAATAAAGCCCCGCGTAGATATTTCCGGTCTGGGCAATTATGGACAGGCCGATAAGCGGCAGCAGGCCGCCGAAAACGCCGTTTCCGATGTGATACGGCAGTGAGAGAGCCGTGTAGCGTATCTTCGCCGGAAACGCCTCGACCAGATATGCGGCGATAGGGCCGTAAACCATCGTCACCCACAGCACCTGGACAAAGATGAGCAAAATCAACGCCCACGCCGTCTTATTCGATGTTAGATCGCCGAGTGTCGTGTAAGGCAGCACCTTGGGCGAAGCAACCATATTTCCCGCGTCATCGACAGACTGCGGCGTCAGCTTGATTGCCCCGGTTACGGGATCTTTCTGCGAGGTAGCTGTCACGACGTTAGATCCGGCGACGGACTGCATCGTGTGATAGATCGGCAGATACGTGCAGACGGCGAGCACACACCCGGCGATGATGATCCATTTGCGGCCGATGCGGTCGCTCAAGGCCCCGAAAAATATAAAAAACGGCAATCCCATCAGCAGAGCAATGGCGACGATGTAGTTTGCCGAGGTCGCATTGACGTTCAAAATGGATTGTAGATAAAACAGCGCGTAAAACTGCCCCGTGTACCAAACGACGCCCTGTCCGGCGGTCGCGCCAAAGAGCGAGATCAGCACGAGTTTGAGATTTTCCCATTTTGTAAACGCCTCGACCAGCGGATTTACGGATGTCATTCCTGAGCTTTTCATCTGCTCAAATATCGGAGATTCCTTCATCCGCGAGCGAATGTAGAGCGAGACTGCAACGAGCGCGAGCGACATCAGAAATGGTATTCGCCAGCCGCCAAATGAACCTGCTTTGCCTCCAAACTCATCGGCACTCATCGTGTTTTGAACAATGAGAATAACCGCCAGCGAAAGAAAGAAACCGAGCGTCGCCGTTATCTGGATAAACGACGTATAAAATCCACGCTTATTGTCCGGCACGTGTTCGGCAACGTAAACTGCGGCTCCGCCGTATTGGCCGCCGAGAGCAAGCCCCTGAAAAACACGTATCAGCAGCAATACTATCGGAGCGACGATGCCGATCTGCGAATAGGTCGGCAGCAGCCCGATCAGTGCGGTCGCTCCGCCCATGATGAGCAAGGTTACGAGCAGAGTATATTTCCGGCCAATAAGATCGCCGATACGACCGAAAAACAATGCTCCAAACGGACGCACGATAAACCCGACGGCAAATGTCGCAAGATACGCAATATAAGCGAATGTCTGATTTTCCGGTGGATAAAAGAGCGGTGCAATGGTCGCGGCGAGGCTGCCGAAAATGTAAAAGTCATACCACTCAATCATTGTCCCGGCCGCCGATGCACCTATGACATGCCAGATCTTTGACTTTGGAATTTGATCGTAGTAAACAACACCTTGCTGTTGCACCGCTTCTGTCATTGATTATGTCTCCTAATTTGTTTAGGAGATTTTTACGCAAAGCCGCCAAGAACGCAAAGTGTAGATACGCTAAGATGTGTTTATGAAGTTTGTAAAGGAAAGTGCTATCCACGCCTCGCCTGAGCGTGTGTTTGAATTCCACGAACAGTCCGATGCTTTCGAGCGGCTGATACCCCCGTGGGAAGACGCAACGATCATTCAGAAGGCGGATATTTCTGTGATCGGTTCGCGGGCGATCATCGAAACCAGGATTTTGGGTCTGTTTACGTCGCGCTGGGTGGCCGAACATACGGCGTACGATCCGCCGCACATGTTTGAGGATGTTCAGATCTCAGGGCCGTTTAAGAAATGGCGGCATCGGCATATCATTGAACCTCATACGGATGGCGCGTTACTTAGAGATGAGATCGAATTTGAGCCGCCGTTTTCGATCCTTGGCGCGCTCGCCGCGCCGCTCGTCATCGTACCGAAACTCGAAAAAATGTTTGCTTACCGTCACGAAGTTACACGCAGATGGTGCGAAAGCGAATAGGCGGTTTACTCGTATCCGATCGCCTCTGCGACATCCAGACGCGACGCACTCCTCGCGGGGAACCAGGATGAAATAACAGCGACCATGATCACGACCGTCGAAAATCCGATCTACCATGCAAAGATCGTTATTGAGATACTAAACCGTGAACTACACGCAAATCTCGACGACGCGATGTTCACGCGAGAAAAACTGAAGCAATTCGTGCGAAAATAGCGTCTATGCTGATACATATCGTTTGCTGGAAATACAAGCCCGGAACCGACGCCGAAACCCGCGACAAACACCGTTTAAAACTGGGTAACTTACCGTCGCTGATCCCGAATATTTTGAGTTTTGATGTCGGCGCGGACGTTTTGCATCTCGAACGGTCATTCGACACCGGCCTCGTCGCCCATTTTCCGGATCGCGCAGCTCTTGACCATTACACAGCCCACGAAGAGCATCAAATAGTGATTGCTTTTGGAAAGCAGATAACTGAAAAGGTTATTTCTGTCGATTTTTTCCAGCCTGCTCAGCAGTCATGATGTTTTCGGCATAAAAGCAAACGATTTAAGATTTGCCAACATCATAAGAGAGCATATTCATTAGGACCTTTGCGGATTACCGAAAATGAGAAAGTTTACTACAAGCGGATTTAAGATTGTCTTTTTTGCGACGCTGCTCACGCTGCCAGTTTTGGCGCAAGGCACGAAACGCACGCCTTTTGACGTTAAGAATTATGTAATGGACGTCTCGCTCGCACCCGCAGAGCGGAAATTGAGTGCCACGGTAGATGTGACATTTACCCCGCTCGAAGATACGCGTTCCGTTTCATTCGAGTTAAACGGTTCGCTAAAAATCGACACCATCACCCGGCAGATTTCTACAACCACGATACTGACTCCTCCAAAAGCTAAGATGCCTGCCGGAAGCCCGGTGACTTTTGTTCAGGACCAGTCGAACAGCACCGATCTCGGCCCGCATGTCCGCATTGATCTAGGCGAGAACGTACTTAAAGGAACACCCATCGTACTCCGCTTTAAGTACAGTGGTGTACTTGATGGCCCGGCGGGCGGCCCGCTACTCACAAAAAGGCTCGCGTTTGTCGGCGATAATCAGGGCTACCTGATGTATGCGGCACGCTGGTTTCCGTTTCATGATTATGCGGCTGACCCGGCTACATCGGACATCACTATCGCGTTGCCGACGGGCTTTCAACTTGTCGGTTTTAGCGACACTCCTGTCTCGACGGTGAGCGGCAAGACCCGGTTTGTCCAATCGACGCCGGCTTTGCTTGGTAATTTTGCATACGGCAAATATGTACCAAAGACGCTGCGTATCGGTGATCAGGAACTGCAATTCTTTGTCAAACCGGGAAGCGATAACCTGATCGCTAACTATGGCGAAACCCTTGGAAAAGCTCTCGACTATTACACAAAACGTTTTGGCCCGGCGGACAACGGCAAGCGTTTGACCGTCGTCCAGATCGACGATGAAAGCCTCGATTTTTACTCATCGCGAGGGATGCTGTTTATCGCCAGCCGCCAGTTCGACGAGGCACGTGACATTACCACCGACCGTCTCCAGCGGGAAGCGGCCCTTCAATGGTGGGGACTGACCGTCGGGTTAAGATCCTTTGACGAAGCGTGGCTCTCGCAGGGCTTGGCGGAATACAGCGCCTTTAGCTTGCGCGAAAGCCAGCTTGATAGCGTCAAGGTTGACGCGCTTCGCCGTGAACTGCTTGAGAGATCGCTGACATTTGAGCAGACGGCCTCGCTTTTGCGTGCGCCCGCAAACCTCGATGACCAGAGCATAGCGTACCAATATATTATGTATGCAAAGGGGGCTTTTGCTTTCAAGCTGCTCCGCGATACTTTAGGCACTCAAAAATTTGACCAATTATTACGATCCTATTTGCAGGAATTTCGTGGAAAGAGCGCGTCGATCGACGATTTTGAAAAACTCACATCGCGAATCGCCGGACAAAATATGCGTTACTTTTTTGCCCGCTGGGTCGAAGGCACGGGCGTCCCTGAGTTTTCGAGCGATTACCTGATCCTGCGCACCAAGGGCGGCAAATTCGTCACACGCGGCACTGTTAAGCAGAATTACGATAATCTTCGTCTGCCGGTGGATATTCAACTTCGATCCGAGGGCGAGCAGGGATTGAACACCGAGACGCTGCAGATAGATGATGCAAGCGCCGATTTTAATATCGAATCAACCGGTAAACCGCTCTCGGTTGTCATCGACCCAGGCTACAAATTGCTTCGCATCTCGCCCGACCTTCGTGTGTCGTCCATTGCCCGCCGCGGCATTGAGCAGTTTAAGGAAGGAAATTATGCTGAGGCTCAAACCCAATTCGAGGCCGCACTAAAGCTTGACCGCTCTAATTCGTGGATCTATTACCACCTCGGACTGCTCTTTCTCGAACAGCGAAACTTTGACCTCGCGGTCGATAATTTCAAAGCCTCGCTTTCGGGCAACCTCAGCCCCGTATGGCTCACCGTCTGGTCAAACATAAAAATGGGCAACGCTTACGACGGCAAGGGCGACCGGACACGGGCTGTTGCCGCCTACAAACGCGCCGAGGCACTCGGGGACAATTACGACAAGGCACAGGATGCGGTTAAGAAATACATGGCCACACCCTATGACCCGTCGGTAAAGCAAACCACAGCGGCAAAGTAATCAGTAGTTAATTTATTACAGTAACGAGGCTCCTACGGGCCTCTTTTTTGTGAATCGGCCCGGCGGGGGACTTGCACGCGAAAATCCTGAGTCTGCGCAGCCTCCAGCTCGAACGGCGTCGCCGCAAAGTTCGACAAGATGCCAAGCTCATTCCGCTTCGACAAAATAACCTCCCCAGCCTTCGGGGGTTGTGTTGGCACTTTCTATCCGAGTGCTTCCGGTTCAATCTCTGAAACGCCTTTCCGCACACCACTCATAAACATTATCAGCTCAATTGCTCTCATGGGTGTGACTACGTATCCTACTTTGCTACTGATTGAACTATGAATGCTTGAAAATGCATTGTCTGCGAGAACTGTCTGACAAGTCTCCAAATACTTAAGGTAATTTTCGGGCTTGTTTAATTGAGGCAATGAAACGCTGCCAAATAAATAGCGATATACGCGGCTATCCCAAATTTATCAAATCTACAAGACTCATAATCCATCATAACAAGGATCTTATACAACAATCATAGCTTTTGTTCAGGTAAACAAGGTAATGCTCAAATAAAACGGGCTGAGATTACATTAATACAATCTATTTCTTGATCAATCTGTAGGTGTTTTAAATGTAAACAGAGCTTTTAGGCATTTGTAACAACCACGCATGTGATCCGCGTTATTTGCCTTTTCCAAATCCGCTGACCAGATCAGCACCGACGATGCGAACTCCGCCGGTATGCGGCGGGCCTTCGTAGCCTTTCATCGCTTCTATAGCAATGAGAGCGACGCGGTTCTCGTATGGGCTTTTGATGACGCCGATCAGACCTGCGTCGAGCATGAACCAGTAGTCGTCTTTGGTGTGGTCTTCGGAGGTAAAGACGGTTTTAGTGCCGAGCTTTGTTGACGTAAGCGAGACGGTGTAAAGATTGACGCGTATTTCGCCGCCGTCAGCGTTCTCGCCCATTTTCTTGGAAGATTTGGCCGTATAACTGCGGCCCGCGGCTGTGAATGTTTTGCCCAGCATCACCATTCGCGACGCAACGATGCCATTCTCAGCGAGCTTTTCGGAGAAGAGTTTTTGATTCTTCTTCCACAATTCGCGGATGTTGCTCTGTCCAAGTCTCTTGCCAGTTTTCGGGTCGTCTTCGTCGCCCTGATCGTACTTAAATTCCCACAAAACCTTGTCCGTCCGCAGGTTCTGAATGACAAGCCGCGCGTAATAACACCCGCAGGCTTCATCGACCGGCTCGTAATAATAGGCAAACTTGCCGTCCTTTGCCCAGCCGATGGGAAAGAATGTTTCGGGAGCCAACGCCGGATAGCGATTGCTGCGGTCGTAGAACTTAGGGAAGCTCTGACGAACGAGGCGCTCAATCGGTACTTCGCGGGGCACAGCGTACGTCTGGCCAAATGCAATAACGCTCGACGCCGCGATCATCACGGCGAGGAAAAGTATGGATATGATCTTTTTCATTGTTTTTTCAAGCCCTTTGAGTTAAATGATAGTTGTCACGATCTCTCTTATGCTTCGTTGCAGTTCGCGGTCGTCTGTTATGGGTGAACAGATGGCGGTTTCGGCGGCGGCGATGGGCGGGATGCCTTGGGCGATCATTTGGGCGGTGTAGATGAGGAGGCGGGTCGAGACGCCTTCTTCGAGGCCGTGGCCGCGGAGGTTGCGAACCTTTTGACCGATCTTGACGAGGTCGGCGGCGGTTGATTCGTCGATGCCGCCTTCTTTGGCGACGATCTCAGTCTCGGCTTCGGGCCCTGGATAATCGAACTCCATCGCTACAAAACGCTGCCTCGTCGATTGTTTGAGATCTTTGAGGATCGATTGGTA
>JBDSCV010000142.1:0-2387 GCA_039920905.1 Pyrinomonadaceae bacterium | reverse complement strand
AATATGGCGAGCGTGGCTATGGCCGCGTTTGAATTTGCCCGATGCTGTCGAGCGAAAACGCTTTGCTGCGCCTTTATGTGTTTTTAACTTTGGCATAATTTCTATCTCCCACTTAAATTACGGATTCTGCGTCCGTGCTGACATCCGTCGTACTAAAAAATCTCTTCGTCGCTTTTGGGCTCTGCTTTGGCTTTCGCCTTAGCCGGAGCTTTTTTAACCGCCGGTTTTTTTTCTGCGGCTTTAGGCTTTTCTGTTTCCTCAGTCTTTTTCTCAACCGGAGCTTCTGCCGCCTTTTTTTCTACCGCCACTTTTGATTTTTTTGGCAGAAAAATCGTGAACATCTGATAACCTTCCATCTTTGGATAAACCTCGACATCCGCGAGGTCCGCCAAATCTATGGTCAATTTCTTTAAGATCTTAGATCCGAGTTCACGGTGAGTCATCTCGCGTCCGCGAAAGGCGATGGTCGCCCTTACTTTGTCACCGCCAGCCAGCCAAACTCTGGCACGCTCCATTCGGTAATCAAAATCATGATCGTCGGTGCCGGGCCGAAACTTGATCTCTTTGACCTCGACGGTGACCTGTTTCTTTTTTGCTTCGTGAGCTTTTTTCTTTTGCTCGTAAAGAAACTTACCGTAATCGATCAATTTACAGACCGGCGGCTTTGCATTCGGAGCTATCTCTACGAGGTCGATGCCGCGAGTTCTCGCTTCCTGAATAGCATCGCGCGTGTCCATAACACCTAAAGTTTCACCATCCTCAGTTACGACACGGACGGAAGGAACGCGAATTCGTTCATTTGTGCGGTGAAGCGGTTCACGAAACCGCGGCTTAAATCTATTTCCACCAAATCTTCTAGCGATAAAGGCCTCCTAAAAAGTTTAACGATCTTAGAGACTACGCTCGGCTTTTTGCCGGGAGATGATCTCTTTGAACTCTTCCAACGACATCGCACCGATGTCTCCCTGTTTTCGCTTACGAACCGCGACCTGATTGTTTTCCAATTCCTGATCGCCCAATATCAACATATACGGGATCTTCTGCATTTGTGCGTCCCGTATTTTCGCTCCGATTTTATCAGATTTCGTGTTCGATTCCACGCGGAAGCCCGCGTTTCGTAAATCGGTTGCAACATTTCCCGCATATTCGTTAATCCGATCGGTAATTGGCAGCACCGTAACCTGTACCGGGGCGAGCCAAAGCGGAAACGCTCCGGCGTAATGTTCGATCAGAACACCGAAGAATCGCTCGATTGAACCAAAAAGTGCACGGTGGATCATATACGGCCGGTGCTTAAGATTGTCATCGCCCGTATATTCCAGATCAAATCGTTCCGGCAGGTTGAAATCCAGCTGAATCGTGCCAAGTTGCCAGATGCGGCCGATGGCGTCTTCGATCTTGATGTCGATCTTAGGCCCATAAAAGGCGGCTTCACCCTCGATCCGCTCGTACGATATTTCTCGTTCTTTCAGGGCACTCGCGAGCTGGGCTTCGGCGGCGATCCAGTCTTCGTCCGCGCCCAAGTAGCCTTTATTTTCCGCACCGCCGCGAACGGAAAGCTCGAATTTCACCTTGTCGAAACCGTAAGTCTCAAATACCTTGATTGCGAAATCCAAACAATTGGCTACTTCGGCGTGAACCTGGTCGGGTCTTACAAATAAATGTGCATCATCGACCGAAAATCCGCGAACGCGCATCAGGCCGTGCAGCGTTCCGGAAAGCTCGGCGCGATAAACTGTGCCCATTTCCGAGTAACGCTGCGGCAGATCGCGGTACGATTTGGGCGATGCTTTGTAGATGCCTATATGAAACGGGCAATTCATAGGCTTGAGCCGGTATTCCTCGTCCTCGATGCTCGTCGGTGCATACATCGAATCGGAGTAATTGCCTTCGTGACCACTCGTCATCCAAAGCTGGCGTTTGGCGATGTGCGGCGTAAAGACAAAGCTGTAGCCACGCTGCTCAAGCTCCTCGCGTAATAAACGTTCCATCTCCATACGGACGATGCCGCCCTTTGGATGCCACAAGATCAAGCCTTGCCCGTAATCGTCTGAGATCGAAAATAGATCGAGTTCGCGGCCGAGTTTGCGGTGATCGCGTTTCTCCGCTTCCTCACGCTGTTTGAGCCAAGCGTCAAGTTCCTCTTGTTTTGCAAACGCCGTGCCGTAAATACGCTGCATCTGCTCACGCTCGGCGTCTCCTTTCCAATACGCTCCTGACAAAGCGAGCAATTTAAATGCCTGCAATTTGCCGGTATGCGGCACATGCGGTCCGAGACAAAAATCGACGAACGGCGAATTGTCGATGTGATAAAGGGTGGCGGAGCCCTCCACCTTTTCATCGATTAGCTCGTATTTCAACGGCTCGTCGCGACCCTTAAATAGATC
>JBDSCV010000141.1:0-7932 GCA_039920905.1 Pyrinomonadaceae bacterium | reverse complement strand
CGGCAAGGGAAATTATCGAGGCGAAAATGTATATGCCGCTTACGGACAAACTGCGGGCGGGCGATATTTGGTGATATTCTATATTCGAAAATTGACGGGAGCCCTCTTGCCCATTTCTGCACGCGATATGGATGGAGGTGAACGAGATTATAATGGGAAACAAAAAGAAAGTTATTGATCCTTTGCCAGAGTCTTTCGCGACCGAGGAAGAGGCTGGTGAATTCTGGGATACTCACAGCACAATGGATTATATCGAGTTTTTCGAGCCATGTGACGATACTATCGAGCTGGAACAGCGTGTCTATGAGGTTCGCGTTGCAGAAGATATGTTCGATAGGCTGCAAAAAGAAGCCAAGGCGGCGCATAAATCGGTTCCGAAGGTGGTTGACCAAATTCTACGGAAGCAGTTGACGCCCGTTTAACGCAATGCGTGTCCGTGCGTTCCCGCGTCGCATCAGGCATTTTGCGAGTTTGTTGAGTCGCATGATCGGTTGTTCGTTATAGAGCAGAATCGCGATGCCCAGTTCCGCAGTTTAATGATGATCGAGTTGGGCGTCGATGCGTCGAAATTGGTGTCCGTTCTTAACTACGACGGCACGCCGATCGCGGCGGATGATATCTTAGGGCAGATAAAGTCGAATATTGGCACTGAACTTTTTTAGATATGAAACACTGTCCAAAATGCAATCAGATATATTCGGACGAATCCCTGAATTTTTGTCTTGATGATGGGTCGCTGCTCATCGCACCTAATCTTTCTGAGCCGACGGTCGTGATGGGTTCCGAATTTCGGGGATCGACTCCCATAAGTCAAAAAGGAATTAACTCGTCTATTGCGTATATCGCGATAGGCCTTTTAGCCTTAGTGGCAGGTGGAGCAATTGTTGCGTTTCTCATGTCTCGTTCAGCCCCAACGGCGAATGTGGCATCTGGGCAGACGCCAACGACTTCGACTAACATCATTTCAAATGTCGCGAATGTTAAGCCTATAGCCAATCGTGCGGAGGAAGTCGTCGAATATCCCGATTCGAGGCCGGAACCACTAACTGCGGAATCGGTAAAAAATCTGATATCCGTTTGGGAAAGAGCACAGGAGAACAAAAGTTTTGCATCTTATCAGGCATGTTACGACTCGTCATTCGTCGGTCTAAAAAAGACGAAGAGTGGACATTCCCAATCTTATAGTTATGCTTCTTGGATGGCCGACAGGCGGCGGATGATCGCGAGCTCCGTAAATCTGAGTGTAGATATTTCTAACCTACAAATTAGGGTTCAAGGCGACTCTGCATTAGCACAGTTTGATCAGTATTATCGTTCGCTAAAATATAGCGATTGGGGAACAAAGGAAATCACGGTGAAGATGACACCGGCTGGCCCCAAAATTGTTCGTGAGGAATTAAAAGCGTCTTATCCATTGTGATGAATCCGCGAACGCATTCAAACGCTTCTTCGTCATCGAACGCGGGCCGCACGACCCTAAGAAACCCGGTCACTACCGTTCCCGGTTCTGATCCGCCTGATGATGATCGAACTCGGCACCGACGCCATAAACTCGTATTCGTCCTCGGCTACGACGGCACCGCGAATGTCAGCTTTTATTTCATTCTAGACCGTTTGTAGTGATTTGACGTATTATTTAGTTATGGCAAATAAATACTCAGCAGTTGTTAAACAAGACGGCGATTGGTGGATTGGCTGGATCGAGGAAGTGCCCGGCGTAAACTGTCAGGAGCCGACGCGTGAACGCTTGCTTGAGAGTCTTCGCATCACGTTAGGCGAAGCGTTAGAGTTTAATCGCGAGGACGCCAGGCGTATGGCGGGTACCGGTTTTGAAGAGGCTCTGATTGCCGCATGAAACGGCGTGACTTAATTCGCCATTTACGCGAGTATGGCTGCGAATTGCTTCGCGAAGGTGGTAGCCACTCGTGGTGGCATAATCCGCAACAGAATCGGCGTTCGGCGGTGCCGCGACATACTGAGATAAACGGCAAGTTAATACTTAAGATCTGCAAGGATCTGGGAATTCCAAAACCATAATTCGTTATTCATGACCTACGTTAAACCAACATTTCGACATCCGGGATTGCCTAAGAATGAGCTGGGTTACACGGTTGATTATTACGAAGGTTCGCTTTCGACGCTGTGTGCGGGGTGCGGGCATGACGGGATTTCGGCGGCGATCGCGCAGGGGTGTTTTGAGCTGAATATTCAGCCGCATCGCGTGGCGAAGTTGTCGGGAATTGGGTGCTCGTCGAAGACGCCGGCTTATTTTTTGAGCAATTCGCACGGGTTTAATTCTGTTCACGGGCGAATGCCTTCGGTGGCGACGGGTGCGAACCTGGCGAACCGAGATCTGATATATTTCGGGGTTTCCGGCGACGGCGACACGGCCTCGATCGGGATGGGGCAGTTTGTGCATGTCATCCGGCGAAACCTGAATATGGTCTATCTCGTCATGAACAACGGCTGTTATGGGCTGACCAAAGGCCAGGATTCGGCGACCGCGGACAGCGGTTCGAAGAACAAACATGGCTCGGTCAACCTGTTCGAATCAATAGACCTCGCGAGCCTCGCCATCGAGCTTGGGGCGACGTTTGTGGCCCAGAGCTTTTCGGGTGACAAGGCACAGCTTATACCTTTAATAAAGGCCGCGATGAGCCATCCGGGCTTTGCATTCATCAACGTCATATCGCCCTGCGTCACGTTCAATAACAATCCTGGCTCGACGAAATCCTACGACTACGTCCGCGAGCACATGGAAACGACGGCGATGATGGATTTTGTGCCCCTCGCAAAAGAGATCAAGGCAGATTACGCGGAAGGATCGGTCGAGAATCTAAAAATGCACGACGGATCGACCATAAGTCTGAGAAAGCTGGATAAAGATTGGGACCCGCTCGATAGAAGCTCTGCTATGAACGCGGTGTTAAATTCAAAATTAAAAGGCGAGATACTGACGGGTTTACTGTATATGGTTCCGGAAACGGACGACCTCCACGAGATGCTGCAAACTAGCGACAAGCCGCTGAATTCATTAACGCAAGTAGAGTTATGCCCTGGTGCGGATGCCTTGTCGAAACTAAACTCTAGCTTACGCTGACCGATGAGTATTTTTATAATCTTCGCTGCTCTGGTTATCGGTTTCGCGGCTGGATTCGATAATCTGCCAACCGCGAATGTCTAACCGCTTTTTTTTTCCAGCCATGCATCCGCTCCAAATACGGCCATGATCCAGACAAACGCCGCCGCATATCCGGCCAGGACATCGCTGGGATAATGTACGCCAAGATAAATACGGGACAATCCGATCAAAACGATGAGTGACGCGGCCAACGTCCAAACTGCGGCCTGCCTAACCCATTTATGTTCGCGAGCTGCATAGATCCATGCCAGCGAGCCGTAGAAGCAGAGGGCGTAAAGCGCGTGCCCGCTCGGGAAGCTGTGTGAGGCAGGCAGAGCGGTTTCAAAATAGGGTAGGGGACGTTCGCGGACAAAACTTATCTTCAAAATAAAATTTAGGATAACCGCCCCAGCCATCGTTACAGCAAAAAGGGCGGCTGAGTGCTTGTGGCCATTTCGCAAAAATAGGGCGACCGCTGCAACCGCGATAATACTGAGAAATATCGTCGAGCCGCAAAAGGTAACCGCCTGCATCAGCGTTGTCAGCCATCCATTCGAAAAACTGTGAATAGACTGACGAACTGCGTTGTCGAAGGCCAGCGTGTCGCCCTCGAGAATCTCTTCGCCGAGCCACGCGAAGAGGAAAATGGCGGAAATCGCCGCAACCATTCCAACACTTAAAATGGAGGCGATCACGGCGAATAATGACGCTCTACGTCTTTTGCCCGTCCTTTTTCCTTCGCGTTCAGAGTTCAGTTTTTAGCCTCCGGAGTTCTTGATCCAACCATCGTCAGTTTTTAAGAATTGCTCGATCAGAGACCTAGTAAACACTAGCTGATCGGGCAACCAGGTAAACCGTTCTACGGCGATATTTGATTGATCGATAATGATGACATTAAACGAATTTGACTCGCCGCGGCCGCGGGTCGATGTAGCCGTTCCCGCCTGAATTACAAGCGCAGAATGTCCCGCAATCTTATATCTCGCGGCGGTATGCCCGGTATGACTGAGGTGAAGATGACCGGCGAGGAAAACATCGGCCCCGCATTCGGCAAATGCATTCATCGCCATTTCCGAGCGTCCGACGATATCGCTCTCATCGTGCGTTTCGGGCAGATCGAAAGGATGATGAGTAACGATAACCTTAATAATATCCTCGCCTAAAGAACACAGGTTTTCGCGCATTCTCGCTACTTGATCTTCGTTAATACGCCCACCTTTTATAGTAAGTGAACGAGCGGTATTAATGCCTACAACCGCAATTTCATCATCAGAGTAAAACGGCTGAAGGTCTGCGGTTATATACCGCCTATATTTATCGAGTGGTCGAACAAATCGAGAGAAAACATTGTGTAGCGGTATGTCGTGATTGCCGGGAACGACGATGTGTGGCTTTGGCAGTCTATCGAGAAAGGCCTTGGCGTCGATGAACTGCTGCGATCGTGCCCGCTGAGTAAGATCACCCGAAACGGCGACTACATCGGGACTAATGCCAGCAACCATTTGGATCAAAGGCTCGATGATCGCGGCGTCTATCCGACCGAAATGTATGTCCGATAAATGTACTATCTTTCGCATCAGCTTAGCCTCTCAATGTCTGTCTCGGCGGGAACCAGCACAGTTAAAGCTCCGGGACGGATGCGGTAATTTAGCGGTGATTGCATCATCCTAACCTCGCCGTCCATTGCCACCCGTATCTGTTTGTGACGAGTTTTGATCGATACCTCATCAGTGGTCAGAGAGACAAAATCTTTAGCTTGGCTAAGATTGCCAAATAGAGCTCTGATCGCATGCCGCAGCAATCCAAGCCGTCCATTTCGCGTACTCATGTATAGGCTTAGGTGAGCGGCGTCAATTCGCGACCGGCCGCCAATGTTGAAACCGTCCATTTCATATTCGTTATTGCCGATAAAAATAAAAGGTGTCCGCGTCGTCGCTTCGTTACCCTCGACATTTAGCCGGACATCGATCAGCGGATGACGGCGAAGAACTTTGAAAGCCGAGCGTACGAGCGAACTCCATTTTCCATACCCAAGCCGTTGTCGATGTTCGCGCCCGCGCACAACATCAGGATATAGTCCAAGACTCGAATTATTGACGAAAATTTGCCCGTTTACTTCGCCGACATCCACCTTTGCTGAATGTCCTGCAAGTATTATTTGAACCGCCTCGCCAATCTCTAGTGGAATCTTTAGATCTTTGGCAAAATGGTTTAGCGTGCCGAGCGGTAAGATGCCGAGTATCTTGTCGGTACCGATCATTTCCTCCGCTATGGTGCTGATAGTGCCGTCGCCGCCGCCCGCGACGATCGTTTTACAGTCGCTTTGTACGGCCTTTCGAGCCAACGTAGATATATGTTCACCGCTCCGTGCCATGTGAATATGCACGTCGGCTTTACTTTGGTTAAAGCTGTCGGCGACGATTTCCCTCGTTTCCTCAGCATCGCAGGGACCGGAGGCAGCGTTTAAGATCACTTCGATCGATGATGTTGCGCTCATTTCCAGTATTTTAACCCTGTATCAATGGTAACCTAAAGCCCACCCGGCCGCACGAAGTTAGTTAGTTCGATGATTACGTTGGCAGTGATATTGCAGATTTACTGTAAGGGTTGAGATTTGGATTGAGAAAGAAAGAGACGTTGCGTCGCCTGGCACCACCGCGATGTTAATGGATATTGGACTCATATGTATTTTCGCAGCCAATTGTACCACTCATCCATGCCTTCGCCCGTTGTGGCGGAAACTTGTAATATTTCAATCGAAGGATTGACTTCGCGGGCGTACGAAATTGAGGTTCGACATCGAATTTGACGTAGGGCAGCAAGTCGATCTTGTTGAGGATCATCAAACCGCTATCCCTGAACATATGTGTATATTTTAGCGGTTTGTCTTCGCCCGCTGTGACGGAGAGAATCACAACTTCGAAACGTTCCCCGAGATCGAACATCGCCGGGCAAACGAGATTGCCGACTTTCTCAATAAAGAGCAGGGAATTCGACGCCGGATCGAGTGAGCGGACGCCTCGTTCGAGCATATCTGCCTCAAGATGACAGCCGGTGCCGTAATGCGTCGTCCTCAGTCATTATAAGAATTAGCCGCCCGCCACCATTTGCCGAGCGAACGGCCCCGCCTCAAGGCGTCCGTAATCAATGTCCTTTGCTGCCAATATTTCTGTTCAAAATTAATGTCATTATTGTTGACAGCTTTTGTAGTGCGGTCAAACGGATGCTGGTCATTAGTGGCTTCGTCATACCAAGCATGAGTGATATTCTCGCGGCAACGATCCTCGCTCATGGTTAGGTGATTATCACTTGCTCCATCGTAAATACCGCTTTTCATGATCAAGGCCGCATTGCGGTTCTCGAAAGTCGGTTTATTATATTTATCCTCATGCGGCAAATAACCCCACGAAATATATTTACCAACCCCGCCGCCGTATTTGTCAACCATCCGCGACCCCACGACCGTCAGCATCTTTCGAGCGGCCCGCAGATCCATATCTCGCAACTGCAATCCCGAATAAACGCCGACGGCTTGGAGCTATCTTGCAGTCCGCTTGTTGATACCCCAAATTTCAATTATATCCGTCTGGGCCAGAACCTTTCCATGTAATGTTTCGTTCGTCAGGTCAAAGCCGAAGTCAGGCTTGTCAAATTTAGCGGCCTGTCAAAGAACAACGGTTACGATCATCTCAATGAGTGCGAGTTTAGATTCAATCATCGTAACCAAGGACCTCTATAAACTCCTAATGAAAATTACTGGCAATTTTACGTTTTGCTAGTCATGACCCAAAAATAATATGCCAACACAAAAGATGCAGAGCCGGATCGATTTATCCTGCTCCGCCTTTTTTATGTTATGCCAAAATCGTCTCTTAGCGTTACGGTTTTCGGCTCGCGTTTAATGATCACCGGCCGTGGGCACAGCTTCCAGCTCAGGTTCACCCGGTGGTGGAGGTGTTCCGCACCGCACCCTTATGAATATGGCGTGGAACGTGCTTGCCGCCCGCAGAGTGAAATCTACCGGCATCGACGGATCTGTCGGAAGGAAATTCACCGTGACCGGACAGTACGTGCCGGGCGTAAATGCCGGGATGATGACCGTCGCATTGCCCGGTGTTCCAAAAACCGTGAGTGACTTTAGCCCGGTTCCGGCATTGACGTGATCGATCGTCACAGAACCCGGTCCGCTCGTTACGCCAAAGGACGCGATGCCGCCCGGAAACAGGTCGCCTTCCGTTACCGTCGTGGTCGGAGTGCAGACATTACCTGGCGTTGGCGTCGGACTCGGAGTCGGCGTGGGCCGCGCAACAATATCGACACCCTTTGAGTTTGAGTAGAAGTTGGAAACAGCGAGGTCTTGCTTGCCATCGTCATTGAAATCGCCCACCGCTACTGAACAAGGACCAATGCCAGCGCCATAAGTTGGTCAACTTACGGCGAATTTCATTGTTTGGCAAAAAAAAGTCCTGCATTTGACAAACAATTAAGATTAAACTTTTCGCACTCACAGCAGATTATGGTCAAAGCCGATATTTGGCTGTCGTTTTAGTTCGCACGCCGAAAATGATTGCTTTGAAAAACGTGGTCGAGCGGAAATCGAATAAAAATCCAAAGTCTAAAGTCTAAAGTCCCAAGTTAGTTAATAATATCTTTAACCTGGGACTTTAGACTTTGGATCTTGAACTTACGAAGATTACGGTTGATTTAGCGGCGGCGGCGTAAAATTCGGTAAGAAACCGATTGCCGCCGGGAAATTTGCCTGAGTCGGACGAACTCCGGTTATTACCCAACTGTTAATTGCATTGACCGCC
>JBDSCV010000140.1:0-5710 GCA_039920905.1 Pyrinomonadaceae bacterium | reverse complement strand
TGGCTGCGGCCGTCGGACGCTCCGAGCCGTTGTTCGAGCATGAACGTTTTGACTCGATCCCGACCATCGACACACGCGAAGACAGTTATGAGACGCGCAAAGTTATCGATCCGGCGATCGAAAATATTCCGATAAAACGGCGCGGTAAAACAGTCGATCTGGACGATGAGCCATCCATCGACGACGACGAAGTGGCGGTCGAACATCTGCAAACCGTGGCCGCTCAAAATTACGACAACTATAAACTGCCGGAATCGACCTTGCTGACTGAGATTCCGTCGCCGTTAACGCACAAGGAATCGGAGCTGCGCGATGTCGCTAAGCTGCTTGTTCAAAAGACATCTGAGTTCAACGTACCGGGCAAGGTCATGCATATCGCCCCGGGACCGGTGGTGACGACGTTTGAATTTAAGCCGGATGCGGGCGTGAAGTATTCGCGTGTGACCGGACTAGTGGACGATCTTTGTCTCGCACTGAAAGCGCCGTCGATCCGCATCGACCGTGTTCCAGGAAAGGCTTATGTCGGTATCGAGGTGCCGAATCCAAAACGCGAGGTGATCTTCCTTCGTGAAGTGATCGAGTCGGCCAAGTTTACGGGTTCCGATAGTCTGCTGACGCTTGGCCTCGGCAAGACGATCGACGGTGCTAAATACGTCGCCGATCTCGCCAAAATGCCGCATTTACTGATCGCCGGCGCAACCGGTGCGGGAAAATCGGTCGGCGTGAACACGCTGGTGATGTCGATCCTTTACAAGGCGAAGCCGGACGAAGTTAAATTTATCATGGTCGATCCAAAGCGGCTGGAACTCGGGCTTTACGCCGATATTCCCCATCTTTCGACACCCATCATCACCGATCCGAAACGTGCTGCCGTGGCGTTGCGTTGGGCCGTTGTCGAGATGGAACGCCGCTACAAGGACCTCGCCGGTTATTCGGTCCGCAATATCGCGGGCTATAACGAAAAGATCAAAGGCTACCTTAAAGAGGGCCGCCTCGATGACAATGGCGACCCGTATCGAAAATTGCCGTACATCGTCATCATCATTGACGAACTCGCCGATCTGATGATGGTCAGCGGGAAAGAGGTCGAGGAATCGATAACGCGGTTAGCTCAAATGGCCCGAGCGGTCGGTATACATCTCGTGCTGGCGACGCAGCGGCCTTCGGTGGATGTCATTACCGGGCTGATCAAGGCAAATTTCCCTTCGCGAATATCTTTTCGCGTGTCGTCGAAAGTGGATTCTCGGACGATCATTGACGGTAACGGTGCTGAGGCTTTGCTTGGTCAGGGCGACATGCTGTTTTTACCGCCGGGAAATTCGAGTGTGACACGGGTTCACGGGGCATATGTGAATGAAGCCGAGATCGGTAAGGTTGTCGAGTTTATCAAAGCTCAGGGCCGACCCGAATACGACACCACCATCACCAAAACCGAAGAGGAACTCGACGACAGCGGCGATCTGCCGGGACGCCGCGATCCGCTGTTTATGGACGCGCTGAAATGTGTGGTTCAGGCCCAAAAGGGTTCGACATCACTATTGCAACGCCACCTCCGCATCGGCTACGGCCGTGCCGCCGCCATCCTCGACGCCATGGTCCGCGAAGGCTACATCGGCGAAATGGACGGTGGTTCGCGCGCCCGCCCGATCCTGCCAAAAGCCTATGAGGATTTGCAGGACATTAACGAAGGTGCTCTAGGGGATGAGTGAAATTGCCCGCGAATAGCGCGAATGAACGCAAATACAAAGACAATCTTTTTGACGATTACTTTATTTGTCGTCGTATTTTTGGGCGGCTGTTCTTCCCGGATCGTTTATGACCAGCCTGAAGTTTATTCAAATGAAAGTGCTCTAAACATAAACATCGCCTCCGCGGATGAGCTTGAGAAATTACCGCACATTGGGCGCAAAACCGCCGAAGCTATCGTCGCCTTTCGTGAAGAAAACGGCCCTTTTCGGCGGGTCGAACATATAATGCAGATTCGCGGAATAAGCGAAAAGCGTTTTATTGGACTCCGTCAATTCTTAAAAGCCGAATAATACTAACGCGATGCCCGCAGACGTTGCGCGTCCCAATTTCAACCGCAGTCCGATGTTCTGCCTCGCCATGTCTTTTGCCGTTGGGATTCTTGCGGCAAATTTCACCGGTTTTGATCTACGTCTTTCTATTGCAGCGGCCGTTGTCACTGCGATATTCGCTGCCATATTTCGCCAACAGCAGATCGCTACATTCCTGATGCTTGCGGCCTTTATCTGCATCGGAGCCGCGTCGCTGCAAATTGAAAAAGACAGTGTTTCACCCTCCCGCCTTCGTGTTCTCTATGATGGTGGAACGATCCATTCGGGAGATCCGGTCGAGGTCGAAGGCATTCTAATTGGCGCCCCCGAGATGTCGGTCGATGGTGTTTTTCTCACGCTTCGAAGCGAAAAGATCAATTATCGCGGCAATGAGATGATCGTTTCTGGGAATATTCGACTGCTTTTACCACGATCTGTCGAGGGCGATTCCGCCATCAATTTTAAATCTCAAATCTCAGACTTGAAGTACGGCTCTCGATTAAGGATCGCTTGTAAATTAGACCGTGAAGACGACTTTCTAAATCCCGGCGTGATGCCAAAAAGGGGGATTCTTGACAGGCTTGGCATTGATGCGACCGGCTCGGTTAAAAGCCAGATATTGGTCGAGCACGTCGCTGATGAGAGCGTTTTTCTGCCGCTTGCATGGGTGTATGACCAGCGCGCGAGGCTCATAAACGAATTCCGGGATAATCTCAGCCAACCGGCGGCGGGGATAATGATCGCGTCGCTGCTTGGTGACAAATATTTTTTGGATAAAGAGACTGCCGATCTCTTTCGCGATGGTGGGACGTTTCATATTCTTGTCATTTCGGGTCTGCATATTACATTTATCGGCGGCCTTTTGCTTTTGTTTTTGCGGCAATTAACGCGGAACCGGTGGGTGCAGTTTGTTGTCGTCATGATCGTTTCGTGGGCATATACGCTGGCTGTTGGTGCCGATGTTCCGGTGGTCCGCGCGGCAGTGATGTTTACGGTTGTTTTGTACTCGTATGTCATTTACCGCAAAGGAAGTTTGCTAAATTCACTCGGCGTGTGCGGCCTGGTCCTGCTCGTTTGGCGGCCCTCTGATCTATTCAATCCATCTTTCCAGCTAACGTTTATCAGCGTCGCGGCGATCGTTGCATTCGCTTATCCGATGATCGAAACCCTTAGAGAGATCGGCAGTTGGACCCCCTCGCCGACAGAACCATTTCCGCCAAATGTGCCAGGTTGGCTCAGACGATTTTGCGAGATGCTTTACTGGAACGCAGACGGCTGGACGATCGAACTAAAGCGGCAGGTCTGGACAGCGAATCTATTAAAGGCTCCATATTTATCGAAACGAATATCTGGCGGCCTTCAGAAGATCGCCCGGTCTATTTTTGAGGGAACTTTGGTGTCACTCATTGTACAAATGTGGATGCTGCCTTTGTTGGTCGGGTATTTTCATCGGGTTTCGGTCGTAGCTATTTTGCTCAATCTATGGGTCGGGTTTTTTATCGCTCTCGAAAGCTTTGCGGCGGTGATCGGAGCGTTGGCCAGTAATATCAGCGACCTTCTCGCATCTCCATTTTTTCTGTTTGCCGAGATATTTAATTGGCTGATGCTTGCTTTTCCACGTTTGTTTTCCGACAACGGCTGGGCAAGTTTTCGGCTTCCGGTGTATTCGGGCTATGGCCGAGCGATCTACTTTTTGTATTTTGTGCCGGTCATAGTGCTTGCGTTTGCGGTCAACCGATGGCAGCCGTTTGAGGTCAAAAGACAGAGGGCTCGAGTTCTCTATCCTGTATTTGCCACGTTGACGATGATGATCGCTATGATCATTATTCACCCGTTCAGTGCGCCGCGTCCAGATGGGCGGCTGCATATTGATTTTCTGGATGTCGGGCAAGGCGATTCGGCATTGGTGACATTTCCCGATGGCAAAACGCTGTTGGTTGATGGCGGCGGAAAGATCAAATATGCCACCGGCGACGAGGATGCCGAGCCTTTTGCGCCGGATGTTCGCGGCATTGGCGAGGCGGTCGTCTCAGAGTTTTTGTGGGATCGCGGGTATTCGCGGATCGATCACATTTTGGCAACACATGCTGACGCCGATCATATGCAGGGACTGACGGATGTGGCTAAGAATTTCAGCATTGGTTCGGCGATTTTCGGGCGGATGCCAATGAAAGATGCTGATTTTGTTGGGCTTGAGCAGGTTTTGCAGCGACGCGGTATAGCAACAGAAACAATCGGACGGGGCGACCGTTTGAAATTCGGAGAGGTAACGGTCGAAGTGCTTTATCCGATGACGTCTGACGACCCGAATTCTGTTTCGGATAATGATAATTCTGTGGTGCTGCGTTTTGTTTACGGTAATCGTGCGTTTTTGCTAACCGGGGACATCGAACGAAACGCCGAAACAGCATTAGTCAATGGTGGCGGTAAGCTAGACGCCGATCTGATAAAAGTCCCGCATCACGGCAGCCGCACGTCATCGACTCAAGGCTTTATCGACGCTGTTAACCCAAAATACGCTATCATCTCCGTTGGCCGCAGTTCACCCTTCGGCCATCCGCACCCAGAAGTCGTCGAACGTTGGAAAGCTGCCGGAGCAGACGTGATAACAACCGGCGATCGCGGAACGATCTCCGTTTCGACGGATGGCAAAGACCTGCAAATTCAGACATTCGTACCGTAGAAAAAGCCGGAACAACTTGCCCCGGCTTTTATTATTAACATTGTCTCAGCGGTTAGCTCGCCGGTATGCTCATTGTCATCACAGCTTTCCACACACCGCCCTCTTTGGCATAGAGCGTGGCGTCCCATTCGGTCGGCACGCTGTCGTTGCCGCATTTGCCGTCAACGGTCGATTTGAATGTCAGCATTGCGTAGTCGCTGTTATAGGCGACACTCCCCGCGTCGGTCAGCTTGACGGATTTGATATCACAGCTTGGGTCGGACCAGCGTTTGAGAGTAACCGCTCGGTCGGTCCAGCCTTCGGTTGACGAGAGCGAGACCATATCCTTTGCTGCAAAATCGTCGAGGCCCTTTGCGTCCTTGTTCTTCCACGCTTCCCAAGCCTTGGTCTCGACGGCCATTAGAGCGTCGGTCGCAGCGTCGGGCTTGGCGGCGGCGGGTTTCGCCTCGTCCTTCTTCTCGGGAGCCGCAGCAGCCGGTTTAGCCGGAGCAGCTTTGGGGTCTACGACCGGAGCTTCGGCATAAAAGGCTGCCTTCCACTTGTCGCCTTCGCGGACGTAAACTGCCGCTGACCAGACATTGGCCGGGCTCTTTTTGCCGTCGCAGGTCGCATCCTGAGCACCTTTGTATGTCAGTATGGCTACGTCAGGCCCCGCCATCTGCATCTTGTCATCCGAAAGCGAGTAGCTCTTAATCTCGCATTTCTGCGTGGTATAGGATTTGATCATAGCCTCTTTGTCGGTGCGGCCAGTCCCGCCAAGGTTAAAGCCTTTCTCCGAATAATTCTCCTCCGTCCATTTGGCATCGCGGGTTTTCCACGCTTCCCAACCAGCCTTTTCAAGCTTCATAAGGGCTTCTTTGGTTGGTGCCGCAGCGACCGGCTTGGCAGTATTTGTATTCGTTGAATTAGCATTGTTTGGCGCCGGGGCATTGCCAGCGGGTGCTCCGCAAGCCGCCAAGAGTGCTGAGGC
>JBDSCV010000139.1:0-15134 GCA_039920905.1 Pyrinomonadaceae bacterium | reverse complement strand
ATCGCCGAAAATGTGACCGTAACTGCGACGCGGAAGCAGATAACTTCTGATGAAACGGCAGTTCCGGTGAGTATCGTCGGAAGGGAAGAGATCGAGCGTAAAGCGGTTAACACTATTAGTGATATTTTTCGCACCTTGCCGGGAACATCCACGGTCAACGAGGGAGCGTTTCAGGTTCGCCCGCGTATCAGAGGGCTGGACAGCAATCGCGTTCTGATCCTGGTTGACGGTGAACGGCTTAATAACGGCCGCACTTCGACGGGCCAGTCAGGTGTCGAGACTGGTTTGGTCGAAACATCGCAGATCGAAAGTGTGGAGGTCGTTCGTGGAAGCGGTTCGGTACTTTACGGAACCGACGCACTGGCCGGGACGATCAATATCATTACCCGCGATACACCGTCGAGGCGTGACAGCGGATTTCGGTTCGGAGCGGTTCTCGATACGTTTTATAGTGCAAATGAGAATGGCCGTCGTGGAAATGTGGCGGTAAACGGTTCGGGCAATTTCCTTGCATTTCGGGTCTCTCAGTCGCTTGAGCGTTTTGGCAATTATTCAACTGGTAAACCTAACAGTGCTTTTCTACAAGGCTTGCGTGCCCAAAGTATTGGCATTACAGACGCGGGTGAAGTGCTGAATTCGAAGTCGCACGGCAGCAATTCACAAGCGACATTACGATTTTTTCTAAACGATACCAATACGGTGCGTTTTAAATATGACCGCCGTCGGGCAGCCGATGTCGGCTCTGCCGGCTTAGTCGGCGTGTTTAACGCATTTTTTCCGTTCACCAACCGCGATAAGACAAGCGGCCGATATGATGTTGCCGCGCTGACCAAAAAGCTACAACACCTTTCCGTCAGCGGCTTTTACCAGACGCAGTATCGCAACTTCACAAATATTCTAACTGTTCCGCCAGCACCTCCATTCTTCCCCGGGATCTATCAAATCAGCGAAACTGTAACTGATACGAAAACATCCGGTTTCGATCTACAGACAGATTGGACATTTGGGAACCGTAATAATTTGACCGCCGGGGCGAGTTTTTTTCGCGATACGAATGCCGACCGCCGCCTGGTAGTTTCTGCCTCTACGCCGTCATCGACGACGCGGAGATTTAGCAATACGAAAAGTGTGCCAAATGCCATCCTGACCAACTTTGCGGCATTTGCCCAAGATGAGTTTCGCGTCTCAAACCGTCTAAAGTTTGTCGGCGGGATCAGGGTGGATAATTTTAAAACTACAGCCGAATCGACGCCCGGATTTTCGTTGCCTGTTTTGCGTCAGGATCAGATCGACGATCTTAACATCGGCAGTTTGGCGTCAGGGCTTAATGTCTCGAACACGTCTGTGACCGGCGATTTTGGTGTGGTCTATCGGCTGACACACAGCGTGAATCTTTCCGCTCGTGTCGGACGGTCGTTCCGCACCCCGAATATTTTCGAGTTTTTCTTCACAGATGCCGGATCAGTCGGCGGCTTTGTGGTTGGAAACCCTGACTTGAAACCCGAAACCGGAACAAATTTTGATACAAGTGCAAGGCTGCAAACATCGCGAGTCATAGCGTCCGCGACTTATTTTAATAATTCTTATGAGAATTTTCTTAACACGGTTGAGGCAAACGATCGACGCGGCTGTCCCATCTTTATTGTACGATCGGGTACCGTTTACGATGCAAATAACTGTTTTATCGTGAGTTCACCTCCGGGCCCTGCTCCTGTACGCGTCTCCCAGACGCAAAACATAGACCGGGCTCGCATCCAGGGCCTCGAGCTTGAATTTGAGGCGCCGTTCAAGATACGGCTCGGATATTTAACCCCAAACGGAAATTTCAGCTATTTGAGAGGTGATAACACCGACCGCAAGGTGCCGCTCGACATCATCAGCCCGTTCAGGACTAATGTCGGCGTCCGCTGGAACAACTACGGCAAATCGTATTTTTTTGATTTCAATGTGCGGATCGTCGGGGGTCAGACGCGGCTCTCGCCGAATTTCCTACGTCCAGTTAATCAAGGCGGCAACGGTGGCCCTGAGGCCGGTTTTGTTACCCACAATATGAGCGGCGGCTATTATTTCCGGCGCGAAAAGTTTAATTTTAATATAAATCTGGGCGTTTCAAATCTATTCAACCGAGCTTATAGCGAGCAATTTACATTTGCACCGGCACGCGGCAGGTCGTTCACTATTGGAACAACCTGGGAGATCAAATAGAAAATGGTAAATCGCAAACAGAAAAGACGCGGCTTGAAACCCGCGTCTTTTTCTTTAGGATCTATCGACAGCGATTACTTGTCTTTAGTTGCAGTAAACGGTATCGAGCCAAATGCAGGATTGACAATAGAACCGGTGATCTTATCTCCGTCAATTGTACCTTCCATCTTAAATTCGACCGTATTACCCTGAACGTCGGCCATTAGAATCGCCGTAAAATTCTTGCCGCTTACCTTGCCGCCCCCGATCGTTCCATTTCCAAGCTGGGAGGCCGTCGTACCTGTAAAATCTGCTCCAATTTGCTTTAGATCGACCGCTATTTGCAAAATCTGACCTTGAGTGTCAGCCGCCAGCGTCCATTTGCCCGTCAGATTTGCCGCCGGGGCAGCGGACATATCTGCGAGTTTCACCATCACAACCGATTTAGGATCAACGGTTATTTCACCGAGTCGTTTTGCAACCTCGGGAGTGGCAGATTCCTGATACCGCCCGCCGAGGTGCTTGGCAAGAAACTTTTCAGCCGCAGTTACCATGGCCGAGTTATTAACAGGACGTGCAAAGCCATGCCCTTCGTCAGGAGCGACTAGATATTCGACCGGATAATTGCGATCACGAAGCGCAATAACGATCTGATCGGCCTCCCGTTTGTTGACACGCGGATCGTTTGCACCCTGCACGACCATCAGCGGCGTTTTGATCTTGTCCGCCGAATAGAGCGGTGACTGACGCTTCATCTGAGCCTGGCCTTCGGGTGTGTTCGGGTCGCCCATTCGTTTGTACATAATCGTGCGTCCGGCTTCCCAATACGGCGGAATCGCTTCGAGCAGAGTTTTTAGATTCGACGGAGCGACAATTGCCACAGCCGCAGCATAAACGTCCGGCGTGTAAGCAACGCCCGCAAGCGTCGCATAACCGCCGTAACTGCCGCCCATTATTCCGACGCGCTTTTTGTCAACGATTCCTTGTTCGACGAGATATTTCACGCCCCAAGTTATATCGTCCTGCATCTTTTGCCCCCACTCGTTGTTTCCGGCGTTCACAAATTTCTTGCCGAAGCCTGTCGAAGCGCGGAAATTCGGCTGCAAAACCGCGTAACCGCGATTTGCGAGAAATTGGGCGTAGCTATTATAACCCCAACCGCTTCGCGCCCAAGGTCCGCCGTGCGGATTGACGATGAGCGGCAGGTTTTTCGCAGGAACGCCTTTTGGTAACGTCAGATACGCAGGAATCTCCAAGCCGTCGGAAGATTTGTAGCGAACGACTTTCATCTCGGAAAGAGACGAACGCGGCAATTTTTCGCGCACTTTGTACTGCAATTTCAAATCATTCGTGTCGCGGTTGAAGAGATAAGTTTCGCCCGGCTCTGTGTCGCTGTAAGCCGAAATTAACCACAAGCGTTCGTTTCTGGTTGACGAAGCGAAACCGATTTCTTTGTTCGGCAATTTGCTTTTCAAGAAATTGTAATCGGCTTCAAATTTCTTGTCTTTCCAGTAAATACGCGGTTTGTCGTCAACGTAAGTCGTGGCGATGAGTTCGTCGGAAACTTCCGAGAAATTCGCCGCGCCAAAATCAACGCGGTTCATCGGGTCGCTTTCAACTAATTCTTCTTTTCCCGTCTCGACATCGAGCAGCACGAGACGCGACAAATCCGCATCGCCTTTGCTCGATGGCAAATAAACACGCTTGTTGTCTTTGTGAAAACGAACGGGCTGACATTCTTCAAACAAATTGCACGAGTAAATCAATTTTGTTTTTCCGTCAGCATCGAGCCGTAAAATCTCGGTGTCGCCGTTTTGCGGAACTCGAATGGCAAGCCGCGCCTTATCAGCGTTGTCGAAAACCATGCCCTGATAGCGGTCACGGTTTTCGTTTATCAGTGTGCGTTCACCGGTCGAGATCTTTACTTTGTAAAGATCGTGCCACGCCTTGTCGCGGTCGTTAAGACCGACATAGATCGCGTCCGGATCCGATTTTGGAACGGCCTGTATCATTGCCCGTATGCCTTTGGCGTCGGTCAAGTTGCGGGCCGCAGGCACGTCGGAACCGGCTGTCGGTTTGTCCGCCGGGTTGACGGCATAGACGTTGAAATTTTCGTCGCCGCCTTTATCCTGAACAAATAAAATATATTTGCCGTCACGCGACCAGAAATAGTTACGCACGGGCCGTGCCGTGTCAGCCGTCATCGGCCTTGCGGCGTTAAACGGCTCGTCAATGCCTTTGACCCAGACATTCATCGTGTCTTTGTAAGGCTTGACGAACGAAATGTATTTCCCGTCCGGCGAAATCTGGGCACCCGCGTATTCGGGGTTGCCGAAAAACACTTCGCGGTCGATGAGCGCCGGCTGTTGCGCCATGGCAGAAAAGACGGTTAACGATAGTAAAAACATCGATAAGATCAGCGATATTTTCATAATGATTGTTTAGATTCTTTGGTCTATTACGCCTGTTAGGGCGGATTGGTTCACAAAAATTCATTCCAGACGTTATCATTCCAGGTTTTTTTGCGAAATTTCGACTCAGCCCAAAACCCTTTTGTTAACTCGATCTCGGGCTCGGCGTGTTTTGGCATCAAAACGGTCACCACATCAAAGCGGTGTTTCATTTCACGGACACCAAATATTCGCCGATAAACCTTTGCCGTTCGCGTGATCTGGCGTTGTTTACGTGTATTGACATTTGTTATCACCGGAGTGAATTCATCCGACCGCCGAGTTTTGACTTCAACAAAACAAAGCGTTTCACCGTCCAAGGCTATGATGTCGATCTCGCCTGTCACCTGGACACCCTTGGTGTTGCGGCCGACGGGGACTTTGAAATTAGTTAAGACAATGCGATAGCCGTTTCTGAGTAGATATTCCGCGGCCTTGGCCTCTCCGCGATCTCCGAGACTTAACTCTCGCTTCGCAGTTGTATTTCTTATCGAGAGAATTTCGTCCATTCCCGTGTTTTACGAAGCCGTCTATTAAAACCATTCAATATTTTCCTGCCTTCGGTTATTTCAGCAGCAAGCATCGCACGGTTTCAAGTTAGTTAAAACGCAGGCTCCTCATAAATTCCGTAAACGTCACGGAGCGCAACGCAGATCTCTTCAACCGTAGCGTAGGCGGCAACCGCTTCGATGATGGCGGGCATGGAATTTTCTCCGGATTTAGCGGATTGCTTAACCTTTCCCAACGAGTTAGAGACGGCTCCCTGATCGCGGACGGATTTTACGTGCTCCATGCGCAAAAGCTGGTGATCGCGAATGCCTTCATGGATCTGGAGGATATCGAATCGGGAAATACCTTCGTCCATCGCGTATTTATTAACTCCGACGATGATCTGTTCTTTTCGCTCGACCGCTTTTTGATATTGATATGCCGATTCTTGTATTTCCCGCTGCGGGAATCCGGCCTCGACTGCTTCGACCATGCCGCCGAAACCGTCAATCTTCTCGAAGTAATCCATACAGCCGTCGATCATCTCTTGCGTCAGCGATTCGACGTAATAGCTTCCGCCAAGCGGATCGACCGTGTTTGCGACACCTGTTTCCTCGGCTATGATCTGCTGTGTTCTCAGCGAGATAAGCGCGGCTTCGTCCGAAGGCAGGGCAAGGGCCTCGTCGTATGAATCGGTATGAAGGGACTGCGTTCCACCCAAAACTCCTGCAAGGGCCTGAATTGCGACGCGGGCAATATTATTAAGCGGCTGCTGAACGGTGAGCGAAACTCCCGCAGTCTGCGTGTGAAAACGCATCTGCATGGTACGAGGACTTTTAGCTCCAAACCGCTCTTTCATAGTTCGTGCCCAAACAACACGAGCGGCTCTGTATTTTGCGATCTCCTCGAAAAAATCATTGTGGGCGTTAAAGAAAAACGAAATGCGTGGTCCAAATTCGTCCACGTTCATTCCCCGATCAACACCATATTGGACGTACTCGACACCGTCACGCAGCGTGAAAGCCAATTCCTGCAACGCCGTCGCACCAGCCTCGCGAATGTGATAGCCGCTGACCGAGATCGGGTTGTATTTCGGAACGTGTTTGGTCGTGTATTCAAATGTGTCGATGACCAGTTTCATCGCCGGTTTGATCGGATAGATCCATTCTTTTTGGGCGATATATTCCTTGAGAATATCGTTTTGCAGTGTGCCTGAGATCTTGCTGAAATCGGCCTTTTGCTTTTCGGCAACCACAAGATACATTGCCAAAAAGATCGGTGCTGGAGCGTTGATCGTTTGGGAAACCGTCACCTGATCGAGCGGAATGCCATCGAACAAAACCTCGAAATCAGCGAGCGACGACACTGCGACGCCGCATTTTCCAACCTCGCCTTCCGAAAGTGGCGAGTCGCAGTCGAGCCCCATCAAAGCCGGAAGGTCATACGCGACGGACAATCCTGTCTGTCCCTGGGCCATTAGATATTTAAAGCGCCGATTAGTCTCTTCAGGCGATGAAAATCCAGCAAACTGCCGCATTGTCCACAATTTGCCGCGATAACCGGTCGGGTGTATACCGCGCTTGTAGGGATATTCGCCGGGAAACCCGATCTCGCTTAAGTTTTCAGCGTCAGCATCTGTGTAAAGCCGATCGACCGGTTCAAGGCTGATGCCCTCGAACGATGCTTTTCGCTCGGGCGTTTTGTCCAGAATCTTTTGCAGGGTTTCGTGCTCCCAACGCTGTTTTTCGGCTTCGCCTACCGTCTGTGCCTCTTGGATCTCGGGTGTCATATATCGTGTGTACGTTATCGTGTAAGAAAAAATTTTATCATATTTTTGGAGCGGTGTTCTCGCTCATCCATGCCTGAAGGGCCTCGATCTCTTTCTTTACGGTGCGGGATGCCGCAAACAGAACTATCGTTAAAACGACGCCGAGGATCGGGACGACATACATCGCGGAATGCAGCCCGTCAGCACGAAATGGTTCGAGGGCGGCTTGGGTCATTTCCGTTACTCCCGCCATTTGAGCGGCTCGTTTTGTAAAAAAGTCGCTCAATATGCCGGTCCCGTAAGGCCCGAATGACGCACCAAGCACATACATCGCAAAGAAATAGACTGCCATAGCCGTTCCGCGCGAGGCCGGTTCGGTCACGTCCTGAATCGTCGAATAGACCGTCGAATAATAAAAGTACATCAACGCACAGGCCGCCCCCATCAATATCAAAAAAGTCGTTGTGCTGCCCTTTGGTACGCCGAGAGCATAGTAAATAACCGGAACGGAGATCAAGATCGCGACAGCTCCGACCAACATTCGACCGTTCTTGCGTTTTTTCATCACGGCATCACCGATGAATCCACCGAGCAACAATCCCGGTGCGCCCATAACGCCGTACACGATCATTGAAACGAAGTTTGCCTCTCTGATATCGAGACCGTGGTAACGCATCAAAAAAGGCGTGATGAACGAGGCGATCGCGTACATGTTGAAATTGTGGACGGCGCCCGAGATGATGATCCAACGCATCGTCGGCGACCGGAGAATGTTCAGATAAGCCGAACCGCCCCGTTTTTGATCGCCGATATTGTGCGTTTCGGCAGCTCCGCGTTTGGGTTCGCGAATAAAAAGAACAGCTAATGCAGAAAGGATTCCCGGAATGCCTGCGACAAAAAATGCCGCTCGCCAGCCGTATTGTTTCGCAATGGTTCCGCTGACGGCGAAACTCAACGCAAGGCCCAGCGG
Organism: Pyrinomonadaceae bacterium; assembly: GCA_039920905.1. GTDB lineage: Bacteria > Acidobacteriota > Blastocatellia > Pyrinomonadales > Pyrinomonadaceae > OLB17. The sequence goes on along the minus strand of JBDSCV010000139.1, from coordinate 7,273 downwards.
AAGCCCGAGCATGAAAATTGACAGTGCTTTTGCTCGCCAGCTTGCCGGAAAGAGATCGCCGATCAGCGAAGTCGCTCCCGGAGCGCACGACGCTTCGCCGACGCCGACGCCCAAACGCAATGCAAAAAGTTGCCAGAAATTCTGGACCAAGCCGGACCCGACGGTCAGCACACTCCAAACAAATACGCCCGCCGAGAGGATCCTTTTTCGTCCGATCTTATCCGCCAGCACGCCAAGCGGCACGCCGACAAGCGCATACAAAAGTGTAAACGCCGTTCCAAGTAGACCGAGCGAGGCGTCGTCAAGGCCGAATTCCTTACGGATCGGCTCGCCAACGGCGCCAAGGATCTGGCGGTCAAAAAAGTTTAGCGTATTGATCGCGAACATCACGATCATGGCATACCAAACGGCTGTCTTCGATGTTTTCATTTTGGGATTTTATGCTGGTTGGTTTGTCGTCCGAACCTAATAATCTCTCCTTTGCAAGTCATCGGTAAGATGTGACGTGTCCTCATAAACTACGTCGTTTATGGGCCATTGCCCTTTGGTATTGACCAATTTGAGCATAAATTCTACCAGGTGCTGCTCACACTGTTTTGGGTAGTAGAATTCGACCCATACCTCGGCCTTCTTCTTCTTGACCGTCGTCCTGCTGACTCGATAGAGGTAACGGTAGGATTTGCCGCGAGCCTGGCACGGCTCATCAATGGGAGTGAAGGGAAGTCCATCGCCAAAGTGCGGCTTATCGGGCGGATTTTCCTTCAAGTATTCCCGTTCACGCTTTAGCTCGTTTAGAAAGAGCTTGTAAAGCGAGGCCGAAAACCACTGTTTTCGTGCGTCGATATTTCGTCGATTTAAGACCTGCGAATGTGAGCGGTCAAACGCGTAAAACGCTTTTACCACAGCGGCGGGCGGGCTGTTCTGGGCAAAAGCTCCGATCGAAAAGACGGCACACACTGATATATGCAAAACAAATTTTGATCCGTACATACATTTCTCCAAAGGCAGATTCGAGATACAAAAATTGCAAATAACGAAACTATCTGCTTACAATTAGCTTCATGAATAAACTCAGGGTCGCCGTTATTTTAACATTGTTTTTGTCTGCCGTGCCTTTTTCGGCGTGCGGCGGAGGGAATAAAAATGCTAACTTGGTGCCGCCGCAAACTGCACCAATCAGGCTCGGCGAAAATGCCAATTCGGCTAAAACTAATGTTGAGGAACTCGGCATTTTGGTCAACGTTCCATATGAGGCCAAGGATGTTGTCTGGAAAGAGGACTCCGCCAACAAGAAGGTGATCGCAGTTTTTCGTTTCTCACCCGCCGATGCAAATAAGATCGTGGCGGAGGCAGAAAAAACGGGAGCCCGCGAAAATGTCAGCGTCGCGGTGGAAATCTGGTTCCCGGACGAACTCACCGCCCAAAGCGACATGAGTGGTGACAGCTCCTTAAAAGGTTTGGCATATCCGGCGAATGCGTTTTTTCAGGAGCCATATACGTCCGGAAAAATTATCAGGATCGAGGGCGGTGACTATTTTGTCCTCGAACTTTCTGCTAAAGGATCTTAAGGATCGTATCTTTTGAGTTTGCGGTATAAGGTGGAAAGGTCAATGCCCAGAATATTTGCAGCTCCGATCTTGTCATCACCAACACTCTCCAGTACCTCCATCACATAGCGCCGTTCGACCTCCTCCAGTGTTGTTTTTGTATCGGCGCTGTCAGAGGTGCCGCGAGTCGTCAGTTGAATTTTCGACGGTAAACTCGCCGTGTCAATCTCACCCTCACTCAGAATAACTGCCCGTTCGATGACATTTTCCAGTTCACGGACATTGCCCGGCCATGAGTAGTTTTCCATGGCAGCCAAAGCGTCTTTTGTCACTGCCTTCTCATCCGTGTTCTGATCCCGGGCCGTTTTAAGAACGAGATGTTTAACTAAGAGCGGAATGTCGTCGCGGCGGAGTCGGAGCGGGGGAACCTCTATTTCTACAACATTGAGTCTGTAAAACAGGTCCTCGCGAAATCGACCCTCGGTGACCTCGGTTTCAATATCTTTATTTGTCGCAGCGATAATACGTGCGTCAAAACTCACCGGAATTGACGCCCCAACCGGTGTAACTTCGTGTTCCTGTAGGGCCCGCAGGAGTTTCACTTGTAACGACAACGGCATGTCACCGATCTCATCCAGGAAAAGCGTGCCACCGGCAGCAGAGCGAAAAAGACCTTTTTTATCAGCAATTGATCCGGTGAATGAGCCTTTTGTATGACCAAAAAGTTCGCTTTCGAGCAGCGATTCTGGCAGGGCTCCACAGTTCACCGCGAGAAACGGCTTTTCGCCGCGACGGCTCCGCGAATGGACCGAACGCGCGATCAGTTCCTTGCCCGTCCCGCTTTCGCCCTGAATTAGAACATTTGCGGAGGTGTCGGCAACCCTATTGACGATATCGAAAACCCTTTGCAAAGAATCGCTTTTGCCGACGATCTCCGTAAAATTTAACTGCTTACGGAGCTCACGCCTCAGCGTCCGATTTTCCTGAAAGAGGTGCCGGTGAGCGACCGCATTCTTTATCGTCTGTAGTAAGTCCTCATTTACAAAAGGTTTAGCGACGTAATCGTAGGCGCCTTTTCTGAGAGCCGCCACAGCCGTATCTACGGACGAAAAGGCCGTCATGATAATGACAATCGCTTCCTCGTCAATCGATTTGATTTGATCGAGTAGATCGAGGCCGTCTTTCCCGGACATTTTTATGTCGGTAAGCGTTATCGCAACATCATTTGTCGAGAAGATGTGAATGGCGTTTTCGGCGCTGTCCGCCGTAAGGACATTGTATCCACCGCCTTCGAGAAGCTGACGCAGAATGGCCCTCATCATCTCTTCATCTTCGACAACTAAGACCTTTTCGTATCCCATATAGCAGGTAAACCTGGCACCGAAAACTTAGTCTAGCACATGGCTTTATTGTTCTAATCCATTCGTGTTAGCATCAAATATTATCTTTCGCGATTCGATGCGGTTTAATAGATTCATTGCCCCAATTGTTATATTGTTTGCTCTATCGATCATATCGAACGCGCAGCAGACAAATCCCGTAGAGCGACAGGTTTCAAACCCAATAACCGACACACCGAATATCAACCCGGTATCTGAGGAGCGAAAGATCGCCGCCCCGAAGCTCAAGAGCAAGCCTGACTTTGATCAGGAGGGCGGTGATGGGGAAGTCGTAGTTTATTCCGAAAAAAATTCAGTCGAGGGGCAAAAAGGAAACCGCGTCGTCCGGCATTCGGGAAATGTTGACGTTCATTACGGGATCTACCGATTGCAGGCGGATGAGGTAACGATCTACGAGGGCGAAAATAAAATGATCGCCCGCGGCAGCGTAATTTTTGATCAGGGCGACGACCAGCGCATTACGGGCGCGACCGCCGCGTGGAATTACAAAACCAAACTCGGCGTATTTGAGGACGCAACCGGATTTACCAACCAGACCAACGACGGAACGGTTCTCTATTTTACTGCCGAACGTGTCGAGCGTGTCAGTCTCGACACAGTGGTTATCACGAAAGGTATGTTTACGGCGTGCGAAGAGGCTGTGCCGAAATGGAGCTTTACGGCGGACAGAGCAACTATCAAAACCAATGATAAGCTGCGGCTCAAAAACGCAAGGTTTCGCGTCAAGAATATCCCGCTTGTCATACTTCCGTTCGCGTCGATCTCGATCAAGAAAAAAGATCGGAGTTCCGGCTTTCTTACTCCGACGATCGGTTATTCGCAAAGAAAAGGTGTCCGGCTCTCGACCGCTTATTATAAAACGCTCGGCGATTCGGCAGATGTCACTTTTAGAGGCGATATTTACACGGCACGCGGATTTGGCTACGGCCTTGATTTACGGACGCGGGCAAATTCGCGTTCATATTTCAATTTTGGCTTTTATGTTGTTCAGGACAGAATCTTAGGCCCAAAGGTTGACGCCGCCCATCCTGATCAGGGAGGTTCGATCATATATGCTGACGGCATCCATTATTTTCCCAACGGTTTTACAGCGGCCGCAGATGTCCGGCTGACGTCGAGTCTCGCATTTAGGCAGGAATTTTCAGATGGCATCCAACAGATCATTTCGCCTATCGAGGTCTCACAGGTTTTTATTAATAAAAACTGGGACAACTATACACTCAATTTACTTGCCCGCTCGCAAGTCATATCGATTCCGAATGTGCGCGAGAAAACGCGAAATTTACCCAGTATAAATTTCGATAAACGCCCGTCCTTGCTCCCATTTTTAGACGGCGTCTATTTCTCTTTCAAAACAAGTCTCGAGGGTGTTTCGCGGCGTGAAGAAGTTGACAATATTACCTTGTATAGGCAATTGACCGGGACCGACCCGGTAGTATCCCCGGCAATCGCCCAAAGATTCGATGTTTATCCGCAGATAACAGTCCCGTTTCGGACTAAATACTTTAATTTTACGGCGACCGGTGCCGCCCGCGTTACATACTATTCGAATTCGTTTAATAACCTGCGTCAGGTCGTCAGCAATGATGTGATTCGCAAGTATGGGGAATTTACTTTCGACATCCGCCCCGTTGCACTCGCAAAAAACTATTATGGCAAGACTGACTCATTCCGGTTTCGGCACGTGATCGAGCCGTTTCTTACTTACCGGTTTGTGAAGGGCATCAATAATTACAATCGAATAATCCGCTTTGATTATGTTGACACCGCTGCAAATACTAACGAAATTGAGTTTGGGGTTACCAACCGGTTCTACACCCGAAAGTACGGCGAGGCTGTTACCACCGAAGCCCAGCGGCTTTTGCAAACAATCGCAAATCCAGGCGACCGTTCACTTTCGATCCAGCCGTATGAGATCTTTACGTTAACATTGAGGGGTAAGTATTTTTTTGACGAGACGTTTGGCGGAGCATTAATCCCCGGTCGCAGAAACCAGATCGAACCGATCACGGCTCTGAGTTTTTATACCTTTGGCGGTGTGCCGCGGAGACTTTCACCGATAAATATTGACGCTACGTATCGCCCCCAAAAGACAATCTTTGTGAATTCCCGTATTGATTACGGGTTGCAAGGCGGAGGCCTGAGGGCGATCTCGGGAACTGTGGGTTACGATACCTCGTTATTTAAATTCTTCCAGACCTTTTACTACACGCGGGCGGTCACGCTGATTCCTGCGCTCGCCCAATATGCCGACCCATCTGGGAAAGAGGCCGGAACGCTGCGCGGCTCGCAATGGAGTCCGTCAATATTCACGGGAAATCGTGACCGCGGCCCATATGGTGGGGCGTCATTTTTCTTCGATTTCCAAAACCGGCGCGCGACTGAGCAGAGTCCTCTGATCAGCTCGCTCTTCACCGTCGGCTACACCTACAATTGCTGCTCACTCGCACTACAGTACTACACCTTCAACGTCGGCGTCCGCAAGGAAAACAAGGTCGTCTTTAGCTTTCGGCTAAACGGAATCGGTAGCTTCGGAACAGAGCAGTTTGGGCAGGGCCTTCGATAGGCGATCAATTTACGTCGGAATGCAGACCTGCAAAATATTTACGTTTCATGAATCTCTCCGTCCTTGGGGTGTAATAACCCAAGTCTTGCCAGGTTGCGTCCGGGCTTAAAAATTGTGGTCTCCAAACCTGATTGTTGTTCCAGTTTTTCGCAACAGTTTCGCGAAAAGCATAGTGCGCGTGCAGCCGCATAAATTCGCCAAGATAGATGTCGGCAGCGCGAAGATCGCCTTTTATAACGAGCATATTTTCGTGATTATCATCCGTGCTCGCCTTGCTAAAATTTGCCGAACCGGCGACTACCACCGGGTCATCACTTAACGGATCGACCAGCATGTATTTGGTATGGACCCATAACACGCCTGCGTTTCGCGTTGGCTTTGGCATTTCGCGGACCCATCGGTCAAAAACGTTCATTTTGATGCTTGAGCCGAGAGCGACAATCACATTCGACAGTCTGCGAATTCTTTGAACATCGATCTTTCCCTGAGCCAGGGCTTTTCCGTTTCCTTCTTTTTCCATCAACGCGAGATTTAGGACTTTACGCTGGTCGGCAGGCGTGGCAGTTTCCTTCTCGTAAACGGCCTGAAATTTCTTATGCATTCCGAATGGAAACGTCATAAATAAAGCTTTCGAGGCTCCGTCCGCGATCTTTGCATACAGGTCGAGGACAGCCAGGCTCTCGTGGGGCGAAAACACAGCCGTCAAATTCTGAGGAAGCGGGAACGTGGGAACCGGATTATTCGCCTCGACCCAAGCGTCGATATCGTCGCGGTCTCTGATCAGTTCCGTCCAATAATCGAGATACTTTTGCGCGATAGCCGCGTCCTCGACGATATGGCCGACATTTGAATGCCCGAATATTCCGTTTTCCGTCTGGTTGGTCGAGCCGGTCCAAACGGCGACGGGATTGCCGTGATCGAGGAGGACGACGAATTTGTTGTGCATTATCGTGCCCTGCGTACGTTCCAGGCACAGATCGTGAATACCGGCGATCTCGACAGCTATCCGGTTCTTTTTCGCAGTATCTGGGTCTATAGCGTCGTAGATCACTTTCACATCGGCTTTGCGAACCGACGCTGCCTTAAACGCTTCATGCGTCCACGGCCACCGAAACTCGTATATGGCCGCCCGTAAGGTAAAATTATTGTCCGTCGCCCGTTCAAGAAAATTCGTAAGCGATTCGAAAAGCCCCCGCGACATCCATTTGTATGCGGCATTGAATCCTGGCCCGTTCGCCGGATCGTCAGGATATTTGTTATTAAATCGTTTCGCGTACGCCTGCGATGCAGCAGCCCCGCGATTAAAAAACACCGAGTGAAGCGCACCCAACTCAGCTTCTGTTTTGATCTTTACCCGAACTTTTGCTCCATCCGTCAAATTCTCTGGCGTTCCATATAAAGCCGTGACTTCAAAAATATACTCCGTATCCGGCCTCGCAGCATAATCGGCCCACTGAAACGACTGAAAGGGATGCTTATTACTGCGAAACCCGTCACCATCGCCGCCATCATCCTCGGTCGCCGCAAAACACTTCATCCCCCGCAGCCATTCGACCTCACCCGTGTCCAACCGCTCCCGCTTAATAGCAAACCCCAAACACCCTACCCGCGCCGCCTCCGTCAGATCCAACCCCAACATCACCACTGCCGTTCCCGCAATAGCATGTACCGTCAACCCAACACTAGTTTTTCGATTTCTCATATTCTATCTTTTTATTTTGATCCAATCTTACGTGTCATCCAAAAATCAAATCGTTCCG
>JBDSCV010000138.1:0-13844 GCA_039920905.1 Pyrinomonadaceae bacterium | reverse complement strand
AATGCTGGCTGATGTGCCGCTTGGTGCGTTCCTTTCCGGCGGGGTCGATTCGTCGTCGATAGTGGCTTTGATGAACGGACACAGCGACGGGCGTAAGGTTTCGACCTACACGGTCGGCATCGAACCGGAAGATCTGCGTTACGACATAATTCCCGATGACGCAGTTTGGGCTCGCCGTGTCGGTAAGATTTTCGAGACGGATTATCACGAGATCATGTTAAAGCCCGAGGTCGCCGACCTGCTGCCGATGCTCGTCCGGCATCTCGACGAACCCATCGCCGATCCAGCCGTGATAACGAGCTATCTGGTTTCAAAAGCCGCACGCGCGACCCTGACCGTGTTGCTGTCGGGTGTCGGCGGGGATGAGATATTTGCCGGTTATCCGCGACATCTTGCGATGAAATTGGCTGGAGCATTCGACCCTGTGCCGCAGTTTATACGCAAGCCGATATTCGGCGGTATCGAAAGCATTTTACCCGGCGGGCTCCCCGGTAAATTTACCGCTCCGCTCAGAAATGCCAAGAAATTTGCCAGGAGCGCCGGAATGGATTTTGAGGACCGGTATCTTGGTTTTGGCACGTACTTTACTGCCAACGAAAAACAGATTTTATATTCGGATGAGTTTAAAGCGAGGTCGCGGGATTTTGACGCTTACAAACATCATCGCCAATATTTTGACCGTGTAAAAGACGCCGATCCGCTAAACCGTTTGCTCTATGTCGATTTCAAGACGTTTCTACCGTGCCTCAATCTTGCCTACACCGATAAGACCTCGATGGCGGCAAATCTCGAGGTCCGGGTACCGTTCTTAAATGTTGAAATGGTCGAATTGGCCGCAAAAATGCCCGTCGCCCTCAAACTTAAAGGTTTGAAACGCAAGTATATTTTAAAACGGGCCGCCGAAAAACTCTTGCCCCATGATGTCGTCTGGAGAAAAAAAGCGGGTTTTGGCGCGCCGGTCCGGTCGTGGCTTCGCGGGCCGCTGAAGCCGCTGGTTGAAGAACTTTTGTCCGAAAAACGCGTCAGGGAACGAGGAATCTTCGATCCAAAACGGGTGAGGGGCATCATCGACACAAATCTGTCGGGCCGCGCAGATCTCAATTTACAGGTATTCCAGCTATTAACGCTCGAATTGTGGATGCAGACTTTTCTCGACGGTTCAGACCTTTAGAGCTGTGCCGCTTTTCAGCGAATCGTTTATACGGAATGTGGCCCGAGTCGTCGCGGAGAGATCTCCGAGCGTGATCGGGGCGTCTTCGCCGTTCAAAACAACGGAGCAAACAACGCGAATTTCCTCCGCCTGTCCCTTGTCCTGACCCGTTAATCTTTTTGAGGTTTCGCGCCCGCCTTTGAACATCGTCGTCCGCCGAAAATCGTCGATAACGCATGTTCTCCCGCCGCCAAATATTTCGATCCGCTCTTTTGGCAAAGCCCGGTCGCCGTCGGCCAGATATGCGATCGTGCCATTCGAGCCGTCCGCAAATTTTAGTGAGATAAATACCGAGTCAGAGTCTGTAGTCTCGTGATCGCGGCTTGAAACTGATTCTGCATAGACACGCGTCGTGACCGAGCCGGTCAAGAAGTGCATTAGATCAATAAAGTGGCACACTTCGCCGATGACACGACCGCCGCCCTGCACCGGGTCCTGTATCCAGCTTTCGCGGGCAACGCGACCGGCATTGACGCGGTAAAGGATCGAGAGCGGCAAAGCGCGATCGGCAAAAAAATCTTTCGCCTGTTTGGCTGACGGTGAAAAGCGGCGGTTAAAACCGACCATAAGTTTGCCGTCCGATTTGGCGGCGGCCGCGATCACGGCGTCTAGTTCCGTGTCATTCATCGCAAGCGGTTTCTCGACGAAAACATGTTTGTTTTGCTCAAGCGCACGTTGCGCGAGCGAGGCGTGAGTATCGTGACGGGTCGCGATAACGATCAGATTTGCCTCGTCGGTTATGACGTCAGCGGGATTTGAAACGCACGAAGCAAAACCGTATTTGGTTGCGACATCTTTGGCGGTCAGGCCAGACGCGGTTGCTATCGAGGAGAAATCGACGCCGTTCGCCTTGAAATTCGGCAAGAGAAATTTTTGTGCGTAGCTGCCGGCACCGATCATGCCTAAGCTAATATTCGAGGATTTTTTCGACGGTTGCGTATTCAACTCGATCCTTGTCGAGAGATCTTTCGTCGTGTCGTATTGCAGAACGATACCAAGATACGGCTCTTTTGTCGCGCCGGAAATGAGCTGGTATGCGTCCTGACCACGTTCAATGGTAAAGCGATGTGTGATCAATTTTTCGAGCGTAAGACTCTTGTTTGCAACGAGATCGAGAAATGCCTCGATATTGCGGCCCTCTGTCCAGCGAACATAGGCGAAAGGATAGTCATGGCCGCGTTCTTCGTATTCTGCGTCATAGCGGCCCGGGCCGTATGACATAGAGATTTGCAGCGACAGCTCCTTCAGGTAATAGACCTCGCGCGGCACATCCATACCGACAAGCCCGACGACGACGACGCGTCCCTTCATTCGGGCGATCTCACCAGCCAACTCAATGGGATCGTTTGACGGCGTGGCGGCAGTTATCAAGACCGCATCGGCACCGCGTCCGCGCGACCATTCTGCAACGAGATTTTTTGCTTCCTTTGGCGTAGCACACATCTCGGCGCCGAGTTCTAATGCAAGCCGCAGCTTGTTGTCGTCAATATCTATACCAAAAACACGGCAGCCGTTGGCTTTTAGCAGTTGAACTGTGATTTGGCCGAACAATCCCAAACCGATAACAACGATCGCTTCGCCAAGTGCAGGCCCGGCAAGACGAACGCCTTGGAGGGCGATTGCACCCAAGGTACCAAACGAACCCTCGTCAAAACTTATCTCATCCGGCATTCGGACGCAGAGGTTTTGCGGCACAGAGATCATCTCTGCATGAGATGCATATCCGGCACCGGCACATGCCACACGATCTCCGGCCGCAAAACCGGAAACACCCGCACCGACCGCAGCAACGATGCCGGCGGCGCTGTAGCCCAAGGCGATCTCTGTGTCGAGTTTTGTCCTGACGGCGTTAAAGGTGCTCAGCAGCCCTTCGGTTTTGGCTTTCTCAATTACCTTTTTTACGAGATCGGGGCGATCCTTTGCCTTGCCGAGCAGGCTTTTTTTGCCAAGATCGATCTTAGATTTTTCGGTGCCTGCGCTGATCAGCGACGCGGCGGTTCGCACCAGTATTCGTCCCGGCTGTACGCTTGGCATCGGCACATCCGGAATGGACAAAACGCCGGTTCTCATGTTCTGAACGATTTGTTTCATAAAAAGCAGGGCAGCGAGTCTAACGCACTCACATTGTATCTAAGGCGCAGGCAGAAACGCGAGTGTTAACGAGCGTGTCTCCTTGTTTGCCAAACACGCTCATTAACACTCGCGTTTCTGTCCGTATCTGCATCATAATAGATATTTGAATTATGAAAGTTCCGTTTGTTGACCTGAAAGCGCAATATCTGGGCTTAAAACCTGAGCTTGACGCAGCGATCGGTAAAGTTGTGGCCGAGACCGCATTTATCAGCGGCAAGTATGCGGCTGCGTTTGAGGATTCGTTTGCCGAATATATTGGCGTAGATCACTGTGTCGCCGTTGCTAACGGCACGGACGCGATTGAGATTGCTTTACAGGCAATCGGAGTCGGGCCGGGTGACGAGGTGATCGTCCCTGCGAATACATTTTTCGCGACAGCCGAAGCGGTAGATAATGTCGGCGCAAAAGTTGTCTTTGTCGATTGTGAGCCGAATTTTTACAACATCAATGTTGATAAGATCGCGGAAAAGATCACTCCGCGAACAAAAGCGATCATTCCCGTCCATCTCTACGGCCTGCCTGCCGAAATGGATGCGGTAATGAAGATAGCAAAAAAGCACAGTCTGAAAGTTCTCGAAGATTGTGCCCAATCTCACGGTGCCGACTATAAAGGGCTGAGGACGGGAACATTCGGCGACATCGCGACATTCAGTTTTTATCCCGGTAAAAATCTTGGAGCGTACGGCGATGCCGGTGCGATTGCCACCAACCATGCCGACGCGGCCGCTACGGCTCGTCTGATCGCAAATCACGGCCAGTCTGCAAAATACCGGCATAACGTCGTGGGCCGCAATAGCCGTATGGACGGCATTCAGGCGGCGGTCTTATCGGTCAAACTGCCGCATCTCGATAGTTGGCTCGCCGCACGCCAGCGAAACGCGGCTCTTTACAATGAACTGCTTGCCGGGACAGGAATTCCGCTGCCTTTGGCGTCCGAACATTCGAGTCACACATATCATCTATACGTAATTCGTGTAAAAAATCGCGACGCGGTTGCTGCCAAGCTAAACGACGCGGGCATCGACACCGGGCTGCATTATCCGACCGCGCTACCGTTTCTTGAGGTGTATAAAGACATGGGCTATAAGCCGTCGGATTTTCCGGTCGCGTATTCGCAGATGAATGAACTTTTATCGCTGCCAATGTACGCCGAGTTGACCGATGAGATGGTCGGGCATGTTTGTGATGTTCTGAAGACCGCAGTTTCTCGCGGAGCATCGGCATAGGTCAGTAACACCTGCGGTAGCGACATTTTGGACGCAACTAATAAATCAATCTGGATCGACCTCGACAATTCCCCGCACGTGCCCCTTTTTGCGCCGATAATAGATCATTACCGGAAAAGCAGCGTCGAAGTCATTTTGACCGCCCGCGATCACGCTCAAACGATCGAACTGCTCAATCTTGCCGGACTCGGTGACAGCGCCGCGATAATCGGCCGTCACTACGGAAAGAGCAAGGTGAGCAAGATTCGCGGGCTGCTTGTTCGAGCCGCTCAGCTCGTCTCTCATATCAAAAAGGTAAAACGATCAGGAACCCCGATCCGCGTTGCGGTCAGCCACGGATCGCGGTCGATGGTGCTTGCGGCCAGATGGCTTAAGATACCTATCATCACGATGTATGACTACGAATTTACGGAAACAGGTATCTTCAACCGGTTTTCGACGCGTGTTTTGGTTCCGGAACAAATTTCTAACGCGGTACTCGACGAGATTGGTCTTTCTCCGGCGAAGCGTCATAAATATCCGGGAATCAAGGAAGAACTCTACATCCGCAGCTTTCGACCGAAGGAGAATTTCCTGGCTGATCTATTGGGAACACTTGAGATCGCTAATACTGGTGAAAAAGCAATTGCCGTACTGCGGCCACCGGCGACGACGGCAAACTATCATTCCGACGAGAGCGAAAAATTGCTTTTTTTCATCCTCGAACGCCTTACCCTGCACGAAAATGTTTTTACCATTATCGTGCCGCGCACCCGCGAACAGGCGGCGGAGATTAACATGTTCTTAGCGAAAGCTGCTGTAAATAAAGGTTCATTTCATATTCTTGAAACCGCCGTCAACGGCTTAGATCTGGCAATCGGCTCCGATCTGCTCATATCCGGCGGCGGCACGATGAATCGCGAAGCGGCACTGCTCGGCGTTCCGGTTTACAGTATTTTTGCCGGACGACAAGGCTCGCTCGATAAACAGATGGAAGCTGAAGGCTCTATAACATTTATCCGCAAAAACCACGATATCGAGAAGATCGCGTTAAAAAAACGGGTACGAGAAGATGGTGAAGCTTTTTCAAACCGCTTGACCGACCGGGTCGAAAGATTTGTAATAGAACAGATAAACGCCTTTCTCTAAAACGTCCGCATGTTCAAACAGTACCCGAAATACAAGTTCGTTCTCGCTTTTTGCGATTATTCACTGCTGCTGGCGGCTTGGGCGGCGGCTATCCTGATACGTTTTAGCAGCGTTCCGCTTGTCGAGCTTTTGTCCCGCCCGCTGGTGCGAACACAGGGAGCATTGATCGTCGTTTATTCGCTCGTCTTTATCGTTATATTTCAACATTTTAGTCTCTACAAGCTGAATTTTTTTATGTCGTTTGGTCAGCAGGTCATCGCGACGTTCAAATCGCTGCTCTACGGCCTGATCGGGCTGATAATTATCACTTATATTTTTAAGCGGCTCGATTTTGTCGAATCGCGGCTTGTGCTTGGCCTTTTTGTCGGCATAGGCCTTTTCACCATTACGGCGTTTCGCACGCTGGTTTTCAGGCGTTTGTTTGCGTATGCATCGCACAAAAAGATAGTTAATCGCAAGGTGCTGATAGTAGGCTGCGACCGGACGGCAAAGATGGTGGCGGCACAGATCGCAGTTGACGATAGCCATGGTTTTGACGTGGTCGGTTTTGTGACGGATGAGCTGCCGGTCGGCGAACGGGTCTTTGAGGATTTTAAGAGCATTGGAAAGCTGAGCGAATTAAGCGCTCTGGTCAAGCGGTTCGAGATCGACGAGATCATCATCGCCGAAAGCGATGTTACCCATCAGTCACTGCTGGAAATAATTGATAAAGCTCAGGCTACAACCGCCGAGGTGCGTCTTGTGTCTGAGCTTTACAACATCATCCCGGAAAAGGTTCTGCTCGAAAAATATCTCGGCGTACCGATCGTCAAAATGCCGCAGAATAACGAAAATGCACTTTTTAGTGTTTATAAGAGGTTATTCGATATTGCGTTAACGGGTCTTGGGGCGATTGTTTTTTTTATCCCGTTTCTTGTCGCTGCCCTTTTAATAAAACTGACCTCAAAAGGCCCGGTTCTTTTTAATCACACCCGCATTGGTAAAGACTGCAAACCCTTCGAATTCTATAAATTCCGCACGATGTATGTTGATAATGACGATGCGATCCATAGGGAGTTCATCAGCGAATTCATACAGGCCGAGAACGACGGCGGTGCCGGTGTAAAAAAAATGACGAACGATCCGCGCATAACACCGGTGGGTCGTTTTTTGCGTAAGACAAGCCTCGACGAGCTGCCGCAGTTGCTTAATGTTCTACGCGGTGAGATGAGCCTTGTCGGTCCGCGGCCCTGTATGCCATATGAGCTTGAGAAATATCAGGCGTGGCATCGGCGGCGTTTGGCCGTGATTCCCGGCTGCACGGGTCTCTGGCAGGTTGCGGGACGGAGCGCCGTGGATTTTAACGACATGGTGATTCTCGATCTTTTTTATATCGACAATATGTCGCCGCTCTTTGACCTGCGTATAATATTGCGAACGCTACCCGTTATGTTATTGGCGAAAGGCGGGCACTAAATTTTTTTCCACAAAGGACACAGAGATGAGATGGAGAGAATATACAAATCCGCCCTCAGTCTGCTCCGTGAACTCGATGGCTGAATTCTTATGAAAGTTGCAGTAATAGGCGCCGGATACTGGGGGCCAAATTTAATAAGAAATTTTCTGATGCTTGACGAGGTCGAGACCGTCATCGCATGCGATCTAGATGACGGCCGCCTGGCTAAAATGCGAAAGATGTTTCATGGCATTGAGACAGCGACGGATCACAACGAGGTTATAGCCAGCGAAGATATAGACATTGTGGTGATCGCTACGCCGGTCTCGACGCATCATGAGATCGCAAAAAAGGCTTTACTTTCGGGTAAACACTGCTTTATCGAAAAACCCATGACGGCGAGCGTCGCCGAGGCCGAAGAACTCGTAGAAATCGCGGACCGGAACGGTCTAAAACTCTTTGTCGATCACACTTTTATCTACACGGGAGCGGTCCGAAAGATGAAGGAGATCATTACCTCGGGACGCCTCGGTGGGATCTATTATTTTGATTCGGTTCGCATAAATCTTGGCCTTTTTCAGCACGACGTTAATGTGATCTGGGATCTTGCCCCGCACGATCTTTCGATAATGGATTTTTTGCTTGAACAGAAGGCGTTGTCAGTTTCGGCGATCGGGACCTGTCACGTCGGGAACGGCCTGGAAGACATCGCCTACCTGACCCTTGAATTTGAAAACAATCTTATCGCTCATTTTCACGTAAATTGGCTCGCACCGATGAAGATACGAAAAACCTTGATCGGTGGCACAAAATCGATGATTGTCTATGACGACACCGAGGCGAGTGAAAAGTTAAAGATCTATGATAAAGGCATTGACGTGACCACCCGAGAGGGCGTTTACGATACTTTGGTTCAATACCGCACCGGCGATATGCTTTCGCCAAAACTCAATCAGGAAGAGGCTTTGGCGGTCGGCACACGGCACTTTATCGACTGTATTTTGAACGACACACAGCCGCTGACCGACGGTCAGGCCGGGCTGAATGTCGTCCGCATTTTGGAAGCGTCAGCGATCTCGATAAAAAATCGCGGCCAGTTGGTCGAACTCTAGAGAATGAGCAAAACAATATTTAGCGACGAGTATCTAAAGGAGAATTTCATTCGGCTTAGCGATGTAAAGCTCGGCGCGGATATAAAGATCTACTCATTCGTAAATGCCTACGGCTGCGAGATCGGTGACGAAACGCGGATAGGGGCCTTTGTTGAAATTCAGAAAAACGTCAAGATCGGCAAACGATGCAAGGTGTCTAGCCACTCATTTATTTGCGAAGGCGTGACCATCGAGGATAAGGTTTTTATTGGCCACGGCGTGATGTTCACGAACGATAAATATCCGCGTGCGACCAACCCTGATGGCTCACCACAGTCTGAAGAAGACTGGGCGGTCGTTCCTATCACGATCAAAAAAGGAGCAAGTATCGGCTCGAATGCAACAATACTTGCGGGCGTGACGATCGGCGAAAAAGCGATCGTCGGCGCTGGTGCTGTCGTCACAAAAAATGTTGATGCAAATACAGTCGCCGCTGGTGTTCCTGCCAAAATAATTCGCCTCGTTTGATACAAAAATGAATATTTCCGCTGCAATTCGTGATGCGGCTGAAGCCCTGCAAAGAGCCGGTGTGGCCGAATCGCGCCGCGAAGCCGCTTCATTGCTCATCTTTGTTCTGGAAAAAGATCAAATTTTTCTGATCGCGCATCCTGAGTACGAACTTACAAAAGCTGAGGCGAACTCATTTGATGCCGTCATACGTCGCCGCGCCGCTCGTGAGCCATTTCAATATATTGTCGGACATCAGGAATTTTATGGTATGGAATTTGAGGTTGCTCCCGGAGTACTGATCCCGCGGCCTGAAACGGAAATTCTGGTTGGAGCGGCGATTGAGATGTTGTTCGATCTTCCGCTTTCGACGTTTTATGAGATCGGAGTTGGCTCAGGATGTGTAGCGGTTTCGATTCTTAATGCTGTTCCGAATGCAGGAGCCATCGGCGTGGATATTTCGAAGAGGGCCCTGGCCATCGCCGGGAGAAATGCCGAACGGCACCATGTCGTTCACAGGTTGACACTTAGAGAGGCCGATGTTTTTGAAGGGCTGAGCGGCAAATTCGATCTGATAGTTTCAAATCCGCCGTATATCGCCGAGAGCGACATTCGTTCACTGGAAGCGGAAGTCGTTGGCTTTGAGCCACACACAGCCTTATTTGGAGGTACTGACGGCCTTTCCATCATCCGACGCATTGTCGTTAACGCCCCGCAGTTTCTGAAAGCAACAGGATTTTTACTAATGGAGATCGGCTTTGGCCAAGCGGCGAACGTCAAAGACTTGTTTGATGAGTTGATCTGGAAAGGCGTCGAATTTTTACCGGATCATAAGGGCATTTCACGGATCGTTCGATCTCAATTGAGAGGTTAGCTTTCCAGCGACCCGTGAATCACTTGCAATTCTAGTTAAATAGGGAGTAATATTGTCACACTGAGCAACAGATTGTTTGAAAAATCTCGTTTGGGTCAAATCAACAGGGCGGAGCGTAGATTTTATTCCGGTTTCGCCAGGACTTCGTAAGTTTCTAACCTTTTGACGATTGGAGGTGATTTTTGTGAAGGACATGCTTTATGCCGTTTTAGCTCTCGTTTCCGCGGTTGCCGCGGCGTTCTCGTTTTATAAATACACAAGTAGTGACGACGACAAGGTATTTCTTGTGGCTGCCATTGTTGGTGTTCTGGCAACTATCGTCTTGGGCGGTTTATTCCTCTCCGGGCGGGTTAACAAGAACGAAGACATCCATATTACCGAATAACGCCAAGTAGCGGCGATTCATTAAATTTTATCGCACTCGCGATTTTTCGAGTTCGGGCGGCGGAGTTGTATAACAATTAGCTGCCTGTTTTAGATTGAAAATTTAGCAGGAAATGCGATATTATAATGTTGACAAAAATGTAATGATTAAATCATTACATTTGAGATGAACAAAGAGTGTTGACATAAGATGCCAAAGATCGCAGATATACAAGAAACACCGAATCCAAACGCGGTTAAATTTATTTTGAAAGAGCCCGTCTCTCACGGAACCTCGCATTCGTTTAAGACGGTTGAGGACGGAGCAGGGGACCCTCTGGCCAAGTCGATCTTTGACATTGGTGAGGTTGTGTCCGTGTTTTACATGGATAAGATGATCACGGTCGAAAAAACGGACGCCGCCGAATGGGACGAGCTTTTACCGTCCCTTGCCGTGCCTATCCGTGCGGCTGAGGCCGTCGTGGTTTCAAACGGGAACGGTAAAAAAGCGGCAGCAGCAGCAGTCGGCGGTTCGATAGCTGCGGCAGCCAGTGACAACCCAAAGCTCTTGCAGATCAATGAGCTTCTCGACGAACGCATTCGCCCGTATCTTGCCAGTGATGGCGGCTGGCTTGAGATCTTGGAGCTTGAAGACGATACGTTGAAGATTCGTTACGAAGGTGCCTGCGGAAGCTGCCCCAGTTCACTGACCGGGACGCTGATGGCGATCGAAAACATGATCAAAGAAGAAGTCGATCCTGCTATAACGGTCATTGCTGTATAACCACTCAGGCCCTCGCGTTCAACATATTTTATTTTGTTGATTTTGAAGAATTTCTTGACATTTGCCGCCAATCCCGCGGGTTTGAGATTCTACCCATTGTCCGCCGACAGCATACATACCTAAAACTTGTTTTTTGATCGATGGAGGAGAAATCTAGTGAATAGCGAAGAACTCGAACTTAGCCTCAGAACGGAATTCGAGAGTTATCTGAAGAGTGTTCTTGCCGAAATACGACAGGAGGCTGTGGAATTTCAGTCCCGTCGATCTGCCGATTGAGGTTCCTGACGAAGAACGTCGGACCCACAACGACGCACGCCGTTTTGCACGGCTGCTTGTTTCAAAGATCAAACTTTATAACGAGAAAAAAGTTGTCGAGGGCCGAGAGGCACAGGACCTTTACGACCGCCTTCGAGAGGCCATTGACCGCTCGCGCGAAATGTACGACAAACGCATACAACCGCCCGTCGCCGCAAAATTTGACTATTTTCATTGCGAGATCGCAAATTCGCTGGCCGACGGGGATGTTGCAAGATTAGGGTCGAGCTATCCGGGTTCGAGCGTTTAACTGCAACTAAAAATTAGAAGCGCCGTCCTTTTTACTAAGGATGGCTTTATTTTTATGGGCATTTGACGCGATCATCAATTCTCCCGTTCGGACGGGAACACGGGCCGGGTTGCGTCGGGCTTGTCGGGCGACGTATGGCGGTGGGTGATTTTCCAGTCTTTGCCGATCAGTTTGAAAACTAGCGTCATGCGGCCGGCGGCGTTTTCGAGCTTGCCTTCGTTTTCCTGAGTTTGCTTCCATTTACAGGTAACATAGGCGGCCGTTTTGCCGAGCATTTCAATTCGCAGACCGGTGACATCGAGCGTGACATTTGCAACTTTGGCATATGACGCGGTCACGTTGTTTTTAATATTATCCCAGCCGATCGTGGCCGAACCGTTGTTGTTAAAGATCAAAAGCCGGTCGCTCTTTTCATACGAACTCATAACCTTATCAACATCAACTTGTTTTATACCATCGATCAGGCGGTCAAAAACATGATGCACACTCTTGGTCTGGTCCACCCGGCCGGCAGCCGCCTTTTGGCCGAATGTCGAAAACGATAGGATAAAAACAATTGCTGTAATAAATAAAAATCTTTTCATAGTCGTAAACCTCTCAGCGAGATTATCCCACAAATGACAGGTTTCCGGGAACAAGATTAGAGGAAGTCTAAGAGCGGAATTGCACGATTTCGTATCGAAAACAAACCGTGATTATACGATTTGGTGAACTTTAGTAACTAATCATCTCCAAAAGTGTCCTGATTTCTCAAAAAACCATCACATTCTCTTCAGGTACAGCTATTGCGATAGTATCCGGCAAAAGCTGAAATTTCAGCTTCTCTTCCGAAGAAAAAAATACAGTTTGGAGGGAAGTCTTATGCGTAGTACCGGTAAGGTTCTTTGGTTGGCGGTTTTTGCCCTGATTCTAATTACGGGTAACAGTATTTTTGTGTTTGCGCTTCCACGTGCCCGAACGTTAAACCTTCCGGAAGCCGGGAGTAACAATGCAGTCCCAGATGAAGAAATTCCCGAGGTCACAGCCCGCGTCGCGCGAATAAGTTTTCTCAGTGGCGAGGCAAAGATCCGGCGCTCCGGCGGCGGCGAATGGGAAAAAGTGACGCTCAACCTTCCGGTCGTTGAGGGTGACGAGATCGCAACGGATGCAAATGCCCGGATTGAGATCCAATTTGATAAGAACCAGCATTTGCGTCTCGCCGGGAATTCTTATCTGAAGATCGTAAATCTCAAAGATGAAGGCATAGCCGTCAGCCTTTCACTGGGCACGTTGAGCTTGCGGATCACTTCATTTAATAAAGATCGTTCATTTTTTGAGATCGATGCTCCGAAAACAACTGTTGCGATGCAGCGTTCCGGCTCGTATCGGATCGACGCGGGAAAAGAAGGCGATTCGGAAGTTCGCATTGCGGCAACGGATGGCGGCGAAGCGCGGATATATTCCGACAACGCCGGTTTTACGGTGAAGAACGGACGCAGCGCCCGCATTTTTATCGACGGAACAACCGCTGGCGAATGGGAAGCGACGGACGCATCGCGTTATAGCGATGATTTTGACAGTTGGTCGGCGGATCGCGATTCGACGAGAGCCCGGCGCTTGAAGGACGCATATTACGATAAATATTATGACAATGATATTTATGGTGCCGATGACCTTAATGATAACGGAGATTGGGCTTACACAAAAAATTACGGTTACGTTTGGCGGCCGTACCAGACGACGCTTGGCAGCTATGTTGACTGGTCGCCTTACAGATACGGTCATTGGCGCTGGATGCCGCCGTATGGATGGATTTGGGTCAATGATGAGCCGTGGGGCTGGGCGACATATCATCACGGACGCTGGTTTTACGACAATGGCCGTTGGTGCTGGTCGCCGTACGGATATTACCGTTCGTCGCGCAGTTGGTGGTCAGGCGCTCTGGTAGCGATCACGATCGTCAGCAACAATACTTGCTGGTATCCGCTGTCTTATCACCAGGCGAATTACAATTATAATTGGCACTATCACCATAGAGATGACCGCGGGCGCCGCGACAATGATCGTCGTCCGCCGGGCTCGGCTCCGAGGCCAGACAACCAAGGCATCGTGGGCGATCCGGGCGGCCAGCCGGTCGATCACGTGCCGCCGGGCAGTGTTGTGGCTGTTGACTCAAGCGATTTTGGGACAAGAGCGAGAGGAAACCGACGGGCAACAACGGATATTGCCAGATTGGCCCTGGCGCAAAAACAGGATGAGCGGAATGCGCCGGATCTACCGGCCTATTCCGATGTAAACCGGCGAATCGGGCACGAAATTGTGGCGGATCGACCAAGGGTCGATATTGCGGACCACCCGATCAAGGTAGGAGCCGCCGACAGGCACCAAGACAAGCCTCTGGACACTGAACTCAGGACAACCCGTGTTTTTGGCGGGCGTCCACCGCAGAGAACTCATGATGAGCCATCCGAGGGTCAATTATATGATCCACGTAGAACCGGTGCAATCGAACGCGCGCCTGTCGTTGAACACAACGATGACAAGCCAGC
>JBDSCV010000137.1:0-6740 GCA_039920905.1 Pyrinomonadaceae bacterium | reverse complement strand
GCAATGCCGATGTCGCTAACGTCAGTCGTCCAACCTGCCGGTAATGCTGGTGGCGTAACACCGTCGAAGTTTTCGGAGAACGTGGTGTTGACCATCAATACACCGGTCGGAAGCGTGTAAGTCAAGTTGCCAAAATTGGTCGCACCGTCTTGATGTTGGACTGTGGCGGTAATGTTAGCACCACAGGCTAATGTCGGTGCTGCCGTAAAGGTGAAATTCCTACTTACAGTCGGACCACCCGCGACAATAACTCCGTAGGTTTGTGGTCCACTCGCACCGGTTACTCCACCGGTATTTTGGAGCGTTCCAACATCATTAACGGTATTCGCCGCACCCGTATTTTGAACACCGAACGCCACCGTTACGGTTTCGCCCGGGTCAATTACGCCGTTTGCCGGCAAACAACTTTCACTAACAAGTGTCGCCGTCGTCGGAACAAGAGTCGCAACGCCGAGCAGACAGATGTTCGCGGTTGCCGTTTGTCCCGCCACAACCGTTACAGTCGGTGTCGTCGTCCCGATTGTGCTGGGTCCTCTGTTCGCCGAAACGGTATAAGTTCCCGGCGAAACAATCATCGAATATGTTCCGTTGGCGATGGTCAGACGATTAAATCCGCCGGTTGCGTCAACCGAAGCCTGATTAACCGGCAATCCGCTGGAACAAAAAGTTATCGTACCGGTGATGGTTGCCGTCGGTTGGGCAACGCAGCTCGGATAAATAAATCTGCCGACGCGGGTTGACCAGCCTGCACTACTCGTCGCCTCATAGTATTCCTGCGTATACCAAAATGTGCAGCCGTCGGTCGGGTCGACATTCATTGCACTATAATCGCCCCACCGACCGCTGGTGCTGGTTTGCGAACCGCCCGCGGCGTGAAATAATGCTTCGCCTTCGTTAAGCGTTCCGGCAGGTGTTTGACCGCCCGTCCGCCCGGCAATTTTTATATCGGCTCTTTGGGTTGTTCCCGATTGACTAAAGCCCGCCGCAAAGTTTCCATTATTGTCCTGAGCAACGCTGGTCATCCAATTATTCAAACCCGTAGCTCCGTTGCCGGGTGTCAAGTTGTGTGTTCCTTGGTCGAACACCGAAAAAGCATCGCCTGAGCGACGCAATTCAAACCAGCGCACACCGGCTTGATAAGTCGCTGCCGAAGTCGGAGCAACACCGCTGACATTGACGGTAAAATTACCGACATACGAATTAACCGGAGATGCGAATGTGCCGAAATTGCGATACGCCATGCGGTGCATCGAACGGTCGGCAATCGAATCGAGGTTTGCGCCGCCCATTTGTTCAATATCTAGGCGACCACTCGGACTTCTGGCATCAAATGGTGCGAGAACGATATCCGGTAATACCGTCGGGGGAGCCGTCATTCCTGGGTTAGCAAAGTTCGGAACCCATTTATACATCCGAATCCCATCAACCGGATCGCCGAATTCATCAGCGCGATATTCACCGATGACTTCCGCCAATCCTGCCGGCGGAGCGATATAACCGTCAATATCACCGGGAAGTAATCCACCCGCATCAGGGTCAATAGAATTCAAATTAAAATAGACGACTCCGGCACTCGGGTCGCCGACGAGTGCTTTCGCTCTATCTTGCGATAAAAAACCGGCTCCGATAAAGGCTGAACCGGCGGCGTTAAATTGATTAAAAGTCATATGGTAGGCATCAGTCCAGACACCGACTTTCGGATAATCGTTGATTGCCCCGGTTACCCCTGGATACACATAGCTCCAGACATAATAAGCACCGGTCGGGTCGCCCGTTACAGAAAGAGCGACGCATTGAAAGTTGTTTGGATTGCCGGGAAGCGCAAATTGGCTGATATGCCAACGGTCAGCCAATTGGTCATAGATCACAATCGGGTCGCCGTTATTCCTTGTGCGGCACGGGTCAGTCGCGGGAAGTCCGCTAAATAACGCGTTCGTGGCAAACGGACCGGCGGCAACCGTTCCATTTTTGTTAAAAATTTTATAGACCAGATTGACCGAACTGACATAATGATTCAGTCCGACATCACCGTTCACATCGGGCGGCAAGACTGCGCCGATTCCGACGGCGGCATTATCAACCTGAGAAGCACCGTTAAAGGTCAAACCCGGAGTCGGCATCGCTTGTGGAGCATTACTTTCTTTGCCGCGATTAACCAACGGGTCTTGAAACTTGCCGTCACCCGCATCCGCACCTGCTCCAGGTAATGTTTTTTTGACTGTTTCTGCGTTTTGACGATTTATTTCTTCCCTTTCGATTTGTTCTTCAGAAAAACCTTTTTCACGCAAAATTTGGTTTTGGATTTTTTCTCGTCTCTCCTCTGAGCTCAGTCCGTCCTTAGGAATAAGAGACGGGTCCAGCACCGGCATATCGCGCATCGGGCGGGTGATGCCGAAAGACGAAGGTTCTATGTGCTTTACTCCATTCGGATATTCCGTTACTGTTCCGTTTTTGACAGGAGCTTGTGTTTCCTGCCCGGATGTGTAATCTGATTGCGCTTGAGAAGCCGGTAATTTCAACAAAGCTACCGTAGCTAAGCCTATGCCAAGCACAATCATTAATTTGAACTTCCAGTTCAATTTCACTAACTTCAATTTCCAACTCATTTTTTTTGTCCCTCCAAAAGATGTAATTAAACGCTCGAACTAAATTTGCGCGGAGATAAAGGAATACGGGTGGCGGACGGGTCGCCCGCGAGCATCTTCGCGCGGTCAAAGGCGAACGCGCCCGCACCGTTGAAAGTGCCGCCGTTGAGAAACTGGTTGTCATCTGCTTCATCGGCATCAACAAAAATACCATCCTCATTGCGTATTTTGTCCTCTCCCTTTATAACGCGTTTTGCCCGGGTTTTCGGCAAATTCCGCAACGCTCGTGTTACTCCAAACGCCTCCGGCTCACCCGTGATCACACCGTTCGGGTACGTTGTTACCGTGCCGTTGGTAGCAACGGGAGAGTTATCCTCGTTCAGTTGCGTGGGAAGCTCATTGCGTTGTGAAGAAGCTGTTTGGGAGTATTTAATAAATACCCCAACCGCTAAGCAAACAACAAATAAAGACAATACGAATCGAAATCCGCCTGTAGACAACTGCTTTTTCAATACCGATCTCCTTTTGTTAAAAACGGCCTATCCGGTAACTACTACTTTACTTCGTTAACCGGATGACAGGTTACATGTCCTTACAATACCTAGAAAAGTATCTGACGGACAGAATCAAAATTTTTTGAAATGCGAAGAAATTCAAAAGTATCGTACATCCAAAACGAAAGGGATGTCAATGAAAAAAATGCACTTAGTGCAAAAATGTGACTAAAAGATCGTTTGTCCGGTTGCAGTTAGCAGGAGGAGGCCGACTGGTTGCCGACGAAATCGACATCTGTGATGGTGTCCACGGCGGGCAGAAAGGTGGTTCCCCAGAACGTAAGCGGGTGCCGCTTTTCTCAACTTTCTCAGTTCGACCTTTGTTGTTGCAGAGCGGATTGACTGGCCGCCAATGCTCTTTTTGCAGGCTCGAGAGTTGGGTCGTTAGCAAGTGCTTGTTTGAACCGCAGAATCGCCCTGCCGTGGCTGCCTTGTGCAGCAAAATATGTTCCCGAGATCATGGCTATATTCAGGTACACCGGTAGGACCTTTTTCGTCACCACGTCATCGACGTCAAATTTTAGCGTGCCGTCATTAAGACCGCGGATAAGGATCTGCGGGTCGCCATAATCGTCAGGGCCGGTTTTTTCGCCGACTCGAAAAACCAAACCTTTTGGCACGAATTTAAATTTTTCGATGAGAGCCTTTGTGAGCTCGGCGTCCTTGCCTCTACGATTTCCGGCGATCTCGGGGGTAAGATAGACGGGAGCATCCTTGATCTGATTTGTCGCAAAAGAAACGATCATCTCGTAGAAACGCGAATTGATCCGCCGTGTCAAAGGTTCGCTCTTACCGAAGGCAGCAGGATCGCTTTCCCATGAGCGCAGATCTTGTAGAAATGCATTGATCTCGCGGCGCGATTTCTCAGTCACCTCGGGGTAAGCCTGATCCAAATAATCGTAATACCACGACCTCCGTATCTGGTTAATATTGATAACGACGACATCTCTGCGCTGATTTTCAATTTCCCTGACATACAGTGACGGCGAATATACCTGCCAATCTGATGTCAGCAACATACCGCGCGGTTCAACCGATCTGAAAATGTTGTCAACATAATCGTGGGCTATAAAATAATTGGACCGATTGTTAAAACCGAAGTTTGACGTAAGAGCGATCAACGGAATAATGAGAAGAATTATCGCCGTGCGAATCGGAGTGAGCGTGTTTCGCAGTTTGGTTTTTTGCAAGCCATTTATGATCGAGCGCGCACCGAAACCAGCGGCAATCGTCAGCGAGATAAAAGCAGGCAAGTAGTAGGCATCTTTGTCTTCGGCAATTTCATAACACATACAATAGGCAGCATCAGCAACGATGATAAGCGATAAAAAGCCGAATACCCATCTATTGCCGCGAAAGATACTGACGAAACCCGCAGCCGCAAGTCCGAGCGCCAGAGGCAGCCACGACGCACCGAATTCACGCGAGGCTAACCTTAAAAATTCGGAACTTCTAAAAGGCGAAAAATCAAAGAAGGTTTGATATTGTTTGCCCGTGATATGCCACCAGAAGTGCTCCAATGTGCGCGGGTCGCCCCAATTCATCAGCGGCGAATGCGACGCGGCAAGCGGCAAATAGATATAGATGCTTAAGCCCGCGACCGAGATCAGGGCGGCATAGAGAAATCGTTTGCTCTTAAAGAAGCCAATACCTTCGGTCGAATATACGAGCCCCGCGATTGCCGGCAGCATCAATCCGACAGTGACATGATGCACTCCGAGAGCAAGCCCGAAGATAAATGCAGCGAGGTAGAGTTTAAGGTTATTAGTTTCGACCTGATCTGCGCGAGACTCAAAACGGGCGCGCCGCCACCCAAGCATCAGCCAGAAAATTACGACAATGAGCAGAGAGTTGAGCGTATAGACCTCCGCGATGGTTGCGTAGGCCCAGAGAGTTCGAGAAAAAACGAAGAGCAAACCGGCAATCATCGCGGGAGCGATCGTAAGTACTAGATGCGCATCTTGCGTTTTATTTTCGAAAGCTTTCTCTGCCCGGTCGCTCTTTTTTCTCGACGCTTTTTTTGATGTACCTCCACGATCTGCGGTCAGCAGCATGGCTTCGGTTACAAGCAGCATCATCGCGGCCGAACCGAGTGCGGCAAATAGGGCGGAAGCAACATGTATGCGTTCAGCGATATTCCCGAGCGGAAACATTGATGCGGCGTGAGCCAGCAAAAGATATAGCGGAAAGCCGGGCGGATGAGCTACGCCCAATGTCCGCGCCGCGAGGATCAATTCGCCGCTGTCAACCAGCGTTACGGTCGGCGCGAGTGTCAAGAAGTAGAGCGTGAACGAGGCGGCAAAAACTAAAAGAGCACCGAAAAAAGCGGGTTTTTTTAGATCGAGCTTGCCTTTAACAGGAGTACCCGGGTTTGATCTTCGGTTTCGCCTTTGCTTTCGGTCATTTCGGTAAGATTTCCGATGAGATTTTATTTGCAAACTAAGTCGAATACGATTGCAACTAACCACTGATTGGATAGTTATACAAAACTATCAATCGAAAAATATCTGAACCAGTAAAATACAATACTATGAAAAACATCAAGTATTATTTCAAAACTAATTTTTTCATC
The DNA here is from genome assembly GCA_039920905.1 of Pyrinomonadaceae bacterium. Lineage (GTDB taxonomy): Bacteria > Acidobacteriota > Blastocatellia > Pyrinomonadales > Pyrinomonadaceae > OLB17. Next base: position 1,029 of record JBDSCV010000137.1, on the reverse strand, counting down.
CTTGCGGCACTTGTTTCTCTATTGGCCGTTCCCTTAGAATCTTGTGCAAGCGGTTCGGCGCCTCTTGAGCCGGCGCCTGTTGAGGACGTTAAGGTCGATGAATTGATTCAAACAAGTCCAACGCCCAAACCCAAAATAAAAAAGAAGGTAAAAATCACGCCAAACAAGATGGACACAAAACTAACAGCCGTTTCGACAGGTATTTGGGGAGCACGGGGTATTATCTTAAACGTCGAAGAAAACGGTGTCTCAATTCAATACGAATGCGCCGACGGGCAGATCGAACAAAAGTTGATGATGAATCAGCAAGGCGATTTTGCTGTAAATGGGTTTCACACCCCGCAGCGAGGCGGCCCTATTCGGGTCGATGTTAAAGAAGCCCGGCAAAGCGCACGATTCGAAGGCAAAGTTTCGGGTGATAAAATGACGCTCAAAGTAACCTTGACCGAAACAAACGAGGTGATCGGCGAATTCACATTGGAACGGGGGAAAACTCCGCGAATGACCCGTTGTTACTAGGGTACTTACGCTCCATTCTAAGTACCGTCGTCTAGACTCAGGCTTTAGATCGAGAGCCAATCTGCCCCCTAAGCTTTCCACGCAGCACGACATAAAAATGCACGAACAAGACCTTAACGATCTTGTTCGTGCATTTAGTTTGAACCGCGGACTACTCGTTGTCGACGAAATCACCAAACGAGCCGTCCGAATTGAAAAAAGGGGGAGCAGGAATAATCCAGCTCCCCCCTTTTTTGTTTATGCCGGAACCGGTTTTATTCCGGTTCCGGGCTGGGGTCTTTATTTATCGTCGGTTGCAGGAGCGGCATCCAACTCGGGTTTACTCGGCGGTGGCGGTGTGCCGCACCTCGCCCGGATGAATACGGCGTGGAACGTGCTTGCCGCTCTCAGGGTGAAATCTACCGGTAGTGCCGGGTTTGGTACAAAGAACGTCACTACCACCGGAGCAGTTGTGCCGGGTGTAAATGCCGGTATCGTCACTATCGCATTGACCGGAACTCCAACCACTGT
>JBDSCV010000136.1:0-8473 GCA_039920905.1 Pyrinomonadaceae bacterium | reverse complement strand
CCGAGTTAAGATTTCGGATTCGAACTTGGAACTTGGAACTTGGAACTCTTACGAAAGAAATATGTCCGACGCACTCGAAAAAGTCACCGGTATAAAACATTTACCGATCTTCCCGCTCCCGCTCGTTATGCTGCCAATCGAGGTGCTTCCGCTGCATATTTTTGAAGACCGCTACCAGCAAATGCTCAAAGATGTCTTGCTCGCTGGCAAATTCTTTGGCGTCACGCTCTTTGAGCCGCAGGAAACATTTACCGAAAAACCGTCCCTTGGCACCGTCGGCTGCGTGGCTGAGATCAGAGAGTCGGAAACGCTGCCGGACGGGCGCTCAAACATTCTCACGCTCGGAATTATCCGCTTTCGTCTGATAGATTACGTTGACGCGGGCGAATCATATCTGGTCGGCGATGTAGAGTTTTTTGAGGACGAAAATGAAAATGCCGCCGAACTCAAGGCGCTTGCCGATGAGGTTTTCGGCCTCTTTGAACGAATGGCAAAAGCTGCATTTACGATGAGCGGCAACCGCGGCCGTTTACCCGAAATCAATCGGACCGACTCCGAATCACTTTCTTTTTTGATAACCGCCGCGTTCAATTTTGATAACGAGAAAAAGTATCGTCTGATCGAAATGACTTCCACGATTGAACGTCTGCATGAACTCAAAGAAGTTCTGGACCACGCCGTCGGACAGATTGAAGAAAGCGCGGAGATTCAAACGGTTTCCCGGACGAATGGGCACAGTAAAAAGAAGTTAGACCTTTGATTGAGAAGAGGAGATGAGGAGAAAAGGATAGGAGGAGATTTTGGTTATGAAAATTACTAGTCATCAGGAACTGGATACTCTTGACAAGACGTGTGGATTTAGCCATAGCTGTTGAAGTTAAATTGCAGAATTTAGCCGAAAATAGGCATCGAACGATGCGGGCGAAAGCCCATAAAAGTAAGGCTTTCGGATAGACCAGTTAAAATGTTACGATAATCGACGGTTGTTAAGGAAGAAGTTTTTACAATGTTAAACCTAAAATTTTTCGCTTTACTCTTGATCATTCTCACCGCCACGCTTAATATTTCGGCCCAGTTTCAAACGGTCGCGGCGACATCCGCAGGGCCACAAATATTTCCTGTTTCGGATCTTCGCGAAGGGATGCGCGGAACGGCGAGAACAGTGTTTCGCGGTAACAAGTCAGAGGAAATCAACGTCGAGATACTAGGCGTTATTCCAAACTGGATCGGCCCTAAACAGGATATGATCGTCGGAAAATTGAGCGGTGCAAATGCCGAACGGACGTCGGTTTTCGCTGGGATGTCGGGCTCACCTGTCTATATTGACGCCAAGCTGGTCGGTGCGATCTCATACAGTTTTCCTTTTTCAAAAGAGCCGATATGTGGGATCACGCCGATCGAACAAATGATCTCCACCGTGGAACAAGCCCCCGCGATAAGAGCCGCCTTGACCGCTCCCAAGACTTTTTCTTACGCTGAACTTCTATCCAACACATGGCGCCCGAATGTTCGGGGCGGGATTGATCGAAATCCGGTTGCATCGGGTTTCTCTGCCGACTCGCGGCTAATGGCCGTCGCCGGACAGACATTTACACCGATCTCGACGCCGATGTATTTTTCCGGCGTTTCACAGCAAACACTCGATCAGTTTGCTCCGGAATTGATTCGCGCGGGAATAACCCCGGTCGCGTCTGCGGGCGGCGATTCGCGGATAATGCCGATGAAGTCGGCAAACGAAACAACGCTGGTTGGCGGTGACTCGGTCGTCGTTTCGCTGGCACGGGGTGATATTCAGATCGCTGCGGCCGGCACCGTGACGCTCCGCGACGGTGACAAGATATACGCCTTTGGCCATCCGTTTTTTAGCCTGGGCTCGGCAAATCTGCCGATGTCCGAGTCACACGTGATAACCGTCGTCCCAAACGCCAACAATTCGTTTAAGCTCGCCGTCCCCGATGCAACCGTCGGCTCGATGACGCAGGACCGGGCAACCGCCATCTACGGCAAACTCGGGCAAAGACCGCGAATGCTGCCGGTAAAACTAAAGCTCACGACGAGCCGGGGACGAAGCGAAGAGTTCAATTTCGAATCGGCCTTTGACGAGCTTTTGACGCCGCTGATCGTAAATGCCGGCGTCAGCAATGCACTAGCGGCGCAGGAACGCGGGCTCGGCGATTCGACGATTGAGGTAAATGGTGAGATCAAGATCAAGGGCGAAGATTCGATTCGCATTAACCGCCGGTTTGCGGGCGGTCAGGCTGCGGCCTTTGCCGCTTCGGCCCCGGCAATACCCTTAGCAGCGCTTCTCAGGGCGAATTTTCCCGGACTTGAGATCACCGGTGTAACTCTGAATATGAAGGCTATCGATGGCAGCAACACGGCGTCGGTTGACCGCATCGCCATTGATAAAACTCAGGTACGCTCAGGGGAAACTATCGAGATCACAACCTATGAACGGACGGAGTCGGGCACTTATATCGCCCAAAAGACCCCGCTCACCATTCCCAAGGACACCGCGCCGGGAACGCTCTCCGTTATGATCGGTGACGGCAACGCCGTCCAGCAAAATACAGCGATCATCCAATTTACACCAAAGACCGCCGCCGAGATGATCGCCACCATCAACCGACTCAAACGCTCCGACCGCCTCTATGCCGTCATCACACGCACGACGACAGGTGCTATCATCGGCGCCAGCGAACTGCCAAATCTGCCGCCATCGATTCTCGCCACCCTAAACAACGACCGCACCGCCGGAGGCTCAAAGCCCTCCGTCCAAACGCTCGTTACTGAGATAGAATTACCCTCCGGCGAGTATATTGTCACCGGCTCGCAGACCCTGACGATCGAGGTTATTCGCTAAAAAATTGGAGCACAGACGTCGTGTCTGAATTGTCCGTACTCCGATTTTCTCACCTAAAAATCAAATCTGACCCCTAATTGGACTTCACGGTTATAGCCCGAGTTATTGAGCGAGAATGACGGCGAACCCGAGAAGAATTGTCGCGGTGTGCGGAAATTCGCGGCGGACGGTGAAAGCCTGTTTGGCAGACCCGAGCCGGCGGAGCTTAAGCTATACCGCGTGTTATTTACGAAGAGCACATTTGACCGGTTGAAAATGTTGAATCCCTCCAAAAAGAGCGACAGCCGGTTATGTTCGCCAAAGCGGATTATCCGACCGATACGCATATCGAAAATGTATGCGTTCGGTGTGGAAAATTGATTTCGGCGGGTGCCGGGAACCCTGTCCGTCCCGGCTACGCCATCACCATTTGGGTCGCCGCCGACAATTGCGGAATAGGCAATGCCCGATTGCGCCTGAACGATGCCGGTGAATACATAATCGCTTAACAACGCTTGAACGACCTTATTGTCGCTATGCTTAAATCTTCCAGTCTCAAACACCGGGCTGAAGATAAAGCGATGCCTGACATCCAGATCGGAACGCCCGTATTCGCCCGTAAGGTCAAATTGATTCTCGGCGAGCTTGCCGTCATCAGCTCCAGGCACGACCGACGTTTGATCGGGCTTGCTGTCCCTGGCGTTAGAAAATGTATAGCTCGTGTTGAACTGCCAATGATTGACAAACCGGCGGTTAAACTCAAAGCTCACCGCGTTGTAAAGCGATTTAGCAGAACTTTGGAACAGGCTGATCCGGTTGAATGCGGGAATCGGCCTCGGATTGGAGAATCGCTGAAACGTAATGCTTTCGCCCGTCGCAACCGTGCCGTTATAGATCGGGATCGAGGTCGTAACGGGTGCTCTTAAATTCGCATTACGCGTTCGGGTTAGGCTTTGTCCCTTGAACAGAGTGTATTGAACGGAAAAAGTCGTGTTTTTGTAAACCTCCCGCTCAAACTGCAGGCGAGCCTGCTGTGTGTACGGCTGTTGAAAGTTCTTATCGAAAAGATACAAGTTAATAGGCGCAAGTGTCGCACCGGTCGGCGGGGCCGAAAATACATTCGGGAACAACGGGCATAAGGTCGGTGTCGTCACGCAGTTAATATCAAGAGCCACGACCTGAACTCCGTTTTGCGAGTGAGCGGTTCCGGTCATGATGGCGGGCGTACGGCCATAATAAATGCCGTATCCGCCGCGAATCACGGTTTTTTCATCAAATGCGTAACTCAAACCGAAACGCGGAGCGAAGTTATTTTTATCTTTGGGTTGAAAGCCCGTGTCAAACCCTGCCGCAAGCAATGCAGCGTTCTGATTTGTGATCGGCGGTTTTGCTATCTTCTGGTAGTCGTACCGGAGACCTATATTAACTGTCAATTTGGGAGTGGCTCTCCAATCGTCCTGGACAAAAAAACCGTATTCATTATTGTTAGGATGGGTGGTTCCGCCGGTTGTTCCCGGTCCCGCAAAACTCTGCCTGTATTGAGCAGCATTCTGCACCAATGGATTTGCCAGTTGATTTGAGAATGTCGTATAGCTGGCAAACCGGTATGCACCGGCAAACAGGCCGGGGAAGAAATTGAAAATACGGTCAAACAATAGATCGAAGCCATATTTAAGCGAATGATTCCCAGTAATAAAAGTTTGGCTGTCAATTATCTGGTTTCGTTTGATGGTCGTTTCACGCGGACTGAAATTATTGCTGCCGAAGAAAAATGTTCCATCATTTATACCGCCGGCGTTTGCCGCGAGTGCCACTTCCGCCAGAGTCGAATTCGCAAAGCCGGGTTCGCGGTCGCGTGAATATTGATAACGAAACTCATTGAACCAACGCGTCGAGATGGTGTGGATCCAAGCCCCTGTAATAGACGTCGAGTTGACGTTGCTGTTACCGGTGTGTTCAAACGCGCTGAGGTTGCCGCCGCTTTCCAGATTGGTGCCGGTGAAATTCTGTTGATTGAACCGAACCCAAACCTGATTCCGGTCATTGATATTAAAATCTGTCTTGACCAGGTATGTATCCTGTTTGCGGCTTTGATCGTAGGTTGCAAGCTTCGGAGCAAGGAATGTCTGGACATTAGCCGGTGCAAACGGGAACGATCGAACAATGACCGGATTAGGCAGTTTTGAACGCTGTCCTTCATACGCGCTAAAGAAGAAAGCCTTGTCTGTCTTAAATGGGCCGCCGAACGTGCCGCCAAACTGGTTAATCTGCCCCTTATTTCGCCTGTTCGGCTGTCCACGTAATGACTGCGTAGTTTTCACAACGGGCGAATTCGCGTTAAGTGATTCATCGCGAAAATACTCAAATGCACTGCCTGTAAATCTGTTTGTTCCTGATTTGGTGACCACGTTAATCACCGCACCTGCAGCCCGGCCAAATTCGGCCGAGAACCCATTCTGATTTACCTGAAATTCCTTAACCGTGTCTATCGAGAATTGCGATGGAGCACGTCCTGAACCAGTACGTCCGGACGCCTGGCCGAAGAAAGTGTTGTCGCTGCTGGCGCCGTCGATCTGGATGCTGTTAAGCGTTCCTTTTTGTCCGCCGACCGCCAGATCGCCGGCCCGCGTCGGATCGCGAACGATGCCCGGAGTCAGCGTTGCAAATTCCAGAAAATTGCGACCGTTTACCGGCAGATTGATCACGCGGCGTTCGTCGACCGTGGTCGAGATCGACGTCCGCGTAGCCTCGAGTCCTTGGCCATCCGAACCTACATCGATTATGACGTTACCCGCTCCGCCGACTTTCAAATCGATCACGAGAGCATTTTTGGAACCAACGGTAACTCTGACATTTTGATACTTTGCCGCCGCAAACCCTTTAGCCGCGGCCACCTCGACCATATAATTGCCCGGCGGCAACAAGACAATAATGTAATTGCCGTCGGCATCGGTTGCGGCAGTTTTGCTAAAACCGGTGTCTTGGTTTGTCGCCGTGACCGAGACACCGGGTACGACGGCGCCGTTCGGGTCAACGACGCGGCCCTCGATATTGCCGCTCGTTGATTGTGACTGAGCAAAGGCAGAAATAGCGCTGATTACGATAACCAGCAAGAAAATCAATAATTTACGCATCGATATTTCCTCTTAGGTTCGGAATAAAAACGACAAACCCCTTGAACTTGCTTGTAAAAAGCGAAATGGAAAATTGCTTGAAAATAATATGACAGTTTGACTTGTCTAGCAAGAATCGGTGTCACATTTTTATGAAATTTATGTTAACGATTCGCCTTCGATCCATTCTTCGCCATCGGCGTGAACTTCTTTTTTCCAGATCGGGACGGTGCGTTTTAGTTCGCGGATGAGCCATTCGCAGGCGGCGAATGCGGCTTTGCGGTGCGGTGCTGCAACGGAGATAACGACGCTCGTCTCGCCGATCTCGAGCTTGCCGAGACGGTGGACGATGCCAACATGGGAGATCTCAAATTGGTCGTGGGCTGTTTGCATTAGCTTCTCCATCTCTTTCAAAGCCATCGGTTCATAGGCTTCGTAAATAAGATAATGCGTTTCCCGGCCTTTGGTGAATTGCCGCACATACCCATCAAGTGTCACCGTCGCCCCGCACTCGGGCGGCACGATGCGACGGGCAACACTGGTGATGTCTATAGACGCGGTTGTGAGTTCGCAGAAGTCCATTGACCTATGGTTTATAAATCTGCGCTTTCAATTCGTCGGTAAGCTTAGCCCACAACTCCGGATGTGATTCTACGAGTCGTGCAATATCCCCGAGATCTTTGATACGCTTGCTCTGGCGTCGGGTCGGATCGCTCCATGCTCTGATCTTGCCCATCAATGTGTCGTCGAGACTTGCTACACGGAGCAATATCCCGTGGACATCTGCCGCCACGCCGCGAGACGCAAAGTCTTTGTAGCCATCCTCGGTAGTAAGCTGGACGCAAACCTTTGACGTTCCTTTAAAATTTATCGACCACTCGAACTGTTCGGAGGCAAATCCGGCTTCTTTAAGAGCGGACACAGCCCGCTCGGTCGAATCCGCCGCTACAACAAAATCGACATCCTGCGTGACCATCGGTTCTTCGGCCCAATGGTTTACTGCGACACCGCCGATCACGCACCAGACGATATCGGCCTTTTCCAGCGCATTTACAAAACGCATTACATCGTCCGTCCCGCCAAGCGTCTGCCAGTCATAAAATTGCTTTTCGGTCATACTGTTCCCGTCAAAATGATAACCGATTTCCTATCCGCCAGAAACCGCCGTGAAGATCGCCAGTTCGTCGCCATCTCGTACGATCTCATCGCCGTTGGCGTAGTCTTGATTTAGAGAATAAAGAAGTTTGTGATTTCCGAGGTTCGGGAACTCTTGTCGGACTTGATCGAAGACCATTTTCGCAGTCAAGTTTTTTGTCAGAGATAGCTCGATCCTGCGCTCGCCTACTGCATAAGCAGTTGCACCGAAAAAAAGTATCGTGACGTTCATGATAACGGGTGCCCTTACTGACGTGCGGCTACTGACACGCTATCTGATCGCACCTTCTATCGGACTCGACGCCGACGCATACAAGCGTTTGGGCATTCGGCCTGACAAATAGGCAAGACGGCCGGCTTGGACCGCGAGATTCATCGCAGTGGCCATTTGCGCGGCATTGCTGGCTTCGGCGATGGCGGTGTTCATAAGGATCGCGTCGGCGCCTAGCTCCATAGCGATGGCGGCGTCGCTGGGCACACCGACGCCCGCATCGACGATTATTATTGCGTCGGGTAGGTGCTCACGCATAATGCGTAAATTCGAAGGGTTTTGAACGCCCATCCCGGAACCTATCGGAGCGGCAAGCGGCATCACTGCCGGGCAGCCCGCGTCGAGCAGCTTCCTGGCCATTATCAGATCGTCGGTGAAATACGGCAGCACGATAAACCCTTCTTTTACAAGCACTTTAGCGGCTTCGAGCGTTTGTTCGTTGTCGGGCAAAAGCGTAACCGAATCACCAATTACTTCTAACTTTATCCAATTGGTTTCGAGAGCCTCGCGGGCCAATCTTGCGGTACGTATCGCGTGATCGGCATCGTAGCATCCGGCGGTGTTTGGCAGAATGCGCATGTTTGGATTGAGATGATCGAGGAACGATTCGGTGCTGCCATCGAGCGGTACGCGGTTAACAGCGACCGTCACCATCTCAGCGCCGGACGCCTCGTGTGCGGCCTTCATCTCGTCATACGAACGATATTTGCCCGTGCCAATGATGAGGCGCGATGTGAAGGTTGTCCCTGCCAGTAAAAATTGATCCGACATAAAAGAAATTTACCACAGAGGACACAGAGAACACAGAGAGAAGAAAAAGAGTTTTTTCAGATGTCTGAAGCGATTGCTATGTAGGGTGACGATGAGCCAAAAATAGATCGTTAATTCTTCCTCTGTGTCCTCTGTGTCCTCTGTGTCCTCTGTGGTGAAAAATCTTAACCTCCGCCGACGAAGTGGACAACTTCGATCTTGTCTCTCACTCGAACAATCGTTTCCGGCCACGCAGCGCGGCGGACGACGGCGTTATTCAACTCGATGGCGACACGTTGTTTTGGCAAAGAAAAAAGCTCTAACAGGTGATCGAGGCTGATC
>JBDSCV010000135.1:0-6818 GCA_039920905.1 Pyrinomonadaceae bacterium | reverse complement strand
ATCAAAGATCTTTGCGATCTTGCCTTCGCCGTCGATCAGGAACGTTTTTCGGTTCGTTCCCATATATTTTTTACCATACATGCTCTTTTCGCCCCAGACCCCATAGTCATTGACGATCTTTTTGTCATTGTCGGCCAGCAAGTCGAAGGGCAATTGAAATTTTGAGATAAATTTCTGATGCGATTTCTCATCGTCGGTCGAGACGCCGAGGACGGTGATCCCTTTAGAACGATAAATATCATCGGCATCGCGAAATGAGCAAGCCTCTTTGGTGCAGCCGGGAGTGTCGTCTTTAGGATAAAAGTAAAGAACGACCCGCTTACCTTTGAAATTAGACAAATTGACAGTCTTTCCGTTTTGATCATTCGATGAAAAATCCGGGGCTTTATCGCCTTCTTTGAGCATAAATCTCCTTAATCAAGTAAAATCAATTTTCAGATTGTATCACGCAATTGCAACCATATTCCAGATGTCAAAACCTCTCAGCGAACGAAAAGCCCTTATCCGGCTGAAAAAATTGAAATCTGATTTCAAACAACGGATCACCGGCGGTTATGAGTACCGCGCAAAAAGCTGCCTGACCTGCGAAACGCAAGGAGCCTGCTGTCTCGACGCTCATTTTGTCAATGTTCATATTTCGCGTATCGAAGCTGTTGCGATCCGCCGAGCATTAAGTCATCTGCCTGAAGAAAGCCAGCAAAAGATCTATCACCGGATCGACTTGACTGTCGAAAAATATGGACTAAACACTAACGGCGATACTTTTGCTCAAAATTATGCGTGTCCCTTATTTGAAAAGGGAATTGGCTGCTTGATCCACCAAACCGGCAAGCCGGTGCCCTGCATAACCCACGCCTGTTACGAAAGCTCTGCCGATCTGCCGCCCGACGAACTTCAGATAGGGCAGGAAAAAAAGATCGAATTGCTCGATGAAAAAACCTACGGTAATTCACGAGCGTGGCTCCCTCTGCCCCTGGCTTTACGTCAGGGGAGACACTAGCTTTTATGGATTCGCTCGCGCCTTGCGAATGTCAATGCTAATTTATCTTAAGCTCAAAGGGCATCAACAGCATTGCCTCTCCGCGCTGCATCTTGTCGAGCATGGCCGCAAAGCGAAACGCTCGTCTGACGTCAGTGGGCAACGATTCGAGCAGGGCGGCTCGTGCCTGTTCTTCCTTTGTCTGAGTCGAGGACTCATTACCAAAAAGTGTTTCTAAAAACGGTTTAGGCTCCGGGAAAACAATGCGTTTTACATCGTTATCCGCCGGCAGCGTGGCAAGCTCTTTGGCCACATCAATGGCCTTTTCTAAGCCACCAAATTCATCGATCAGGCCGTTGGCTTTCGCCTGTGTGCCGGTCCAGACGCGGCCTTGGCCGAGTGTGTTGACTTCTTCGGCGGTCTTGTTACGCCCTTTCGCGACCTTCGGAACAAAATTGTCATAATAGACGGTATTACCCATGGCTTCCATTTTTGCTCGTTCCTCCGGCGTCCATTTTTCGGTCTCGCGAAAAATCCCGGCGTTCTTGCCCCGCATTACGTATTCGTTTGTTACACCGAGCCAATCGTAAAGCCCTTTAACGACTGGTTTGCCGAGAAACATACCGATCGAGCCGGTAACTGTAGAGGGTTCGGCGACGATCTTGTTGGCATTACAGGCGATATAATATCCGCCCGACGCCGCCACATCGGACATCGAAACGACAAACGGTTTTTTCGCCTTTGCGTTCTCGATAGTGTGCCACATTAGGTCAGAAGCGAGAGCCGAACCGCCCGGCGAATCGACCCGCAAAACTATGGCCCGGATCGATTTGTCGGCGGCGGCGTCATTGATCGCACTCACCAAGGTATCTGATCCGACCATCTCGCCATTGAGTGGTCCGTTGCTCGAATGTCCAACATTTATTGCCCCGGAAGCGTAGATGACGGCAACCTTTTCGCCTTGGTTTAGGCCAAGACTGTCCGATGGTATTTCGCGGTAATCCCCGCCGCTGATCGTTAGGAGCTTATCGTCTTCCTTGTAGCCAAGTTTTGCTTTGAGGTCGTTGTCCACCTGATCACGATAAAGCGCGTCGTCGATCAGGCCGAGCGATTTGGCTTGGACCGCATTGTATGGGGCCGCATCGACCAACGCCTTTATGTCGTCAACGGGTTTCTTTCGCGATTCAGCGATGGCATCGGTAAAGCGTGAAAAATATTCATCCAGTACGGCGTTAATGACCTCACGCTGGCCTTCGCCCATTTCCTTTTTTGTATAGCGGTCGGGTGCGTTCTTATATTTCGGGCCGATCTGGATCACGTCCGCCTCGATACCGAGCTTGTCGAGCGAGCCTTTGTAAAACATTGCTTCGGCGGCGAAACCGTTAATGTAAATGTCGCCTGTCGGCGGCAGGTAAATCTTATCGGCGGCGGTAGCGAGATAGTATTCGCGGTTGGTGCCGATCTCCATATAGGCGTAAACCGGCTTGCCCGAAGTCTTAAACTCTTTGACGGCGTCCCGGAATTCGTCCGCCTTTCCCCAGCCTATCCCCGGAAAATCGATGTCGAGCATAACGGCGCCAATGCGGGTATCAACCTTTGCCTTTCTAAGCTGTGTCAGCAGGCTCGTAAACGACTGGGTTTGTTTGATGCCGAATGCTTTTGCAAGCGGCTCGTCGGCAACGTAATCCGGCAGTTCGCCGGACACACTCAGAACGAGCACACTGTTGTCAGCGACCTCGGGCCTGCCCATGGAACGCGAGGCGTAAATGATCCCGACGACCGCCACGATCAAAAGGGCGACAAGGATTCCGCCTAAAAGTAAAAAGATCTTTGCTGTTTTTGACATTGCCATATTTGAATAGTTACGTTCAAAGCCATTACCGTAAACTATCTAATCTTACGCTTAATTGCAGAGAAAGGTTTACTAAACAGTCTGCCTGCCGTCGCGTGTAAGTCAAATCTGACAACTGACAACTGACAACCGACAACTGACAAGTTATATTCAAAGAGTATGGCAAAGAAAGGCTCGATCCTCATTTGTGACGACGAAGAGATAATGCGCGACGTGCTCGAAACGATACTTTCGGGCGCCGGGTACAAGGTCGAGCTTGCAAAAACGGGCGAAGATGCCATTGAGGCTTATTCGCAGACTCCGTTTGATCTAGTTTTGATGGACGTTTCGATGCCGGGCATCGGCGGCCTGACCGCACTTGAGGATCTGATCAAACTCGACCCGGAAGCCGTCGTTCTGATGGTCACCGCTTATGCCACATTCGACACAGCGATCTCGGCTTGGGAAAAAGGAGCCGCTGGCGTCGTTCGAAAACCGTTTCAAAATGACCAGATAATCTCTCTTGTCGCCAAGGGCGTCAGAAAGCGTCGAAAGGAAGAAGAGCGGCAAACTCTCCGTCAGGCGATGGTTCGTTCGGTCAACCGCGAAGGTTTTATCGGTCGCTCAGAGATAATGGAAAATGTTTTCCGCCTGGTCGAACGCGTAGCTCCGGCTCGCTCGACCGTGCTGATAACCGGAGAAAGCGGAACCGGAAAGGAGCTTGTCGCTAAGGCGATCCACCAGTCCAGCCCGCGGTCAAATGATCCATTTGTCGTGGTGAATTGTTCTAATATTCCATCGGAGCTGCTCGAATCGGAGATCTTCGGCCACACAAAAGGTGCTTTTACGGGAGCCGTTGCCGCCAAAAAAGGGCTGTTCGAGGTTGCCGACACGGGCTCGATCTTTCTTGACGAGATCGGCGATCTGCGGCCTGAAACTCAGGTTCGGCTGCTCCGTGTGATTCAGGAACGGGAGTTTACACCCGTCGGCGACACGACGCCTGTCAAGGTCGATGTCCGTATAATTGCCGCGACGAATGTCGACCTCAAAGAGGCTGTCAGAAGCGGTCAGTTTCGCGAGGATTTATATTACCGGTTGTCGGTCGTGCCGCTTGAGCTGCCACCGCTGCGGGACCGCCGTGAGGACGTGCTGCCGTTGGCGCAATACTTCATAAGAAAATATGCAGCCGAAAACGATCGCGAGATCTCGGAAAAAATGACGCCCGAAGTTCTTTCCTTGCTCGAAAACTATAACTACCCCGGAAATGTCCGTGAGCTCGAAAATATCATCGAACGCGCCATCGTCATCACTCCCGTTAACGAGATCACGGTCGAATGTCTGCGCCCCGAAGTTCGAGATCCTGAACTTGCCTTCAAAATGATCGCCGACACCGAAGGGAGTTCGGGCGAGATCGACCTCGCCCGCGGCTTAAATTTCTACGACGAGGTCAAAAGATTTGAAGTCGATCTCATCCGCCGCGCCCTCGACCAAACCGGCGGCCACCAGTCCCGCGCCGCACGCCTCATCGGCCTAAACGCAACCACTCTCAATTCAAAGATCAAGAGTTATAATATTCAACCCAGGCAGTGATAAAGACAATCTCCAAATAATTGGACATATGTTCAAAAACTCCGAAAAAATAGTGTGAAAAATAGTTTTTTCACACTAGTTTAAGCCGAAAAACCACCTCTATCTCACGCTAAATCAATCTGTTAGTTATTTATCGAGCTTTAACAGTGTTATGGCACGAAACTTGCCATTTCTAAGTGGAATTCTAAACCAATCGGAAACATATTTTTTTAAGCTTATTGTCGAAGTAATTGTAAAAAACAGTTTTAGTCGCGAAAAATACGCTTAAGAGGCGTGTAATTATTGTTTCAACCGGTTAAGAAGAAAATTTTTTTTCAAAAATTTATAACGCACTTAATAAAATCTAAGTGAAATCCTGTATCTATATTTTCTTTAGGAGGAAAAATGAGAAAGTTTACAAAAATTCTGGTTGTCGGACTGATGCTATTATTAGCTCAGGTTGCAATCCAGGCGCAGTTAACGGCCGGCTCCATCTCCGGAACGGTTACGGATGCTTCGGGCGCGGTTGTGCCCGGTGCGACTGTCTCCGTAAAGGGTGAGAACGGTCAGGTATACACTGCCACCACCAATGGCGATGGTGTGTATACAATTCCGGGTGTTCAAGCGGGAACGCCTACGTATACGGTGACCATCACCGCACCAAACTTTAAGACGTCGGTCATTAAAAACGTAAAAGTCGACGTAGCCACACCGGCTACCGTCAACACGGTTTTGCAGGCGGGGCAGATATCTGAACAGGTCGTCGTCACCGGCGGTGCAGAGGTTCTACAAACCGAAACTGCAACAGTTGGAAGCACGATCCAGGGTCGCCAGATTCTGGAAACACCTATCCAGTCGCGTGACGCTCTGGATATTGTCACACTGCTTCCGGGCACGTCCACACTCGGCACAAACCGCACTTCAACGATCAATGGTTTGCCAAAAAGCGCACTTACCATTCAAATCGACGGTGTTGACGTTCAGGACAATTTCCTTAAATCGTCAGACGGTTTCTTTACCTTTATCCGTCCACGCATTGACGCGATTGACGAGGTAACGGTTTCAACTGCATCGCCGGGTGCAGAGGCGAGCGGTGACGGAGCCGTCGCTATTCGTTTCCAGACCAGACGCGGAACAGACAGCTATCATGGTGGCGGTTTTTACCAGCACCGCGAAGAGGGGCTGAACGCTAATAACTTTCAGAATAATTACAATAACATTCAGAGACAAAAGCTTCGTTTGAACCAATTCGGCGGCAGCGTTGGCGGTCCCATTCCATTCCTCGGCTTTGGCGAAGGGGTCAAGCGATTAAATTCTGGTAAGGGAAAGCGATATTTCTTTGTCAATTACGAGCGGTTTCACCTAAATGAAGTTTCGCCGACGCGTACCCGGCAGGTATTAACAACGGAAGCTCAGGGCGGCGTGTTCCGTTACGGAGCCGGCGGAGCTAGTACAGTAAATCTATTTAACATTGCGACCGCGAATGCTCTTCCGAACACGATTGACCCAACCGTCAACAGCGTTCTGAACACCATTCGGGCCGCTACCGCTACGACGGGAAACTTCCAGGCCTTAGGAACGGGAGCCATTTATTTCCGTCAGCCTTATCAATTCACCAACCCGGGACAACAGCGAAGGCGTTTTGTGGCTGTCAGAACCGATTTCAACATCACCCAGAATCACGCACTTGAGGTTATCTACAACGATCAACCTTTCCGCTCGAATGTTGACTTTCTTAACTCGGCTGATCCGTCGTTCGCTGGCATTCCAAATGCGGGTACGCAAAACTCGGATCGTCGATCATTGTCGGTCGGATTTCGCTCCAATTTACGATCGAATCTCATTAACCAGTTTCGCTATGCGCAGCTGGCTGGCTGGCTAGGCGGTAATTCGTCCTTCGCGCTCGTTGGAGGTGAGGAATTTTTTGACAACACACAACGTGGATTCAGCCTCAGTCTGGGAGCGGGTTTAACCAATCTTACGATCCGTAATTCATTCTCGAGTCGGTCTTCGCCTACCCGCGATTTCACGGATAACCTGACGTGGGTCAAAGGAAATCACACGGTCACAGTCGGCGGCGAATTGAAGAACATTCAAACTGTCTCCGATTCGGTAAGCCCTGTTCGTTCAACCATCTCATTTGGAACGATAGCTACCCTTGATACTGCGGTTCTTACCGCATTCGACGCAGCCACAACGTTACCGGGAGCATCGGCAACTGAGGTAGCCAATGCCCGCGCTCTGTATGCAACCCTTACGGGGCGCGTCAGCGGATTTAGCTCGAATGTCCGTCTAGGAGGGGATGGACAATATGTTTTGAACGGCAGCCGTCACTTTGAGATTGAGGAAGAGACAAATGGCCTTTATGCTCAGGACGCGTGGCGAATCAGGTCGAATTTAACCGTAAGCTACGGCCTCCGCTGGCAACCGCAACTTGGT
>JBDSCV010000134.1:0-4160 GCA_039920905.1 Pyrinomonadaceae bacterium | reverse complement strand
AAATCTTTCTTTGTAAAAGCCGCGAGTGCGTGACGCACGGCGGTCTTTTTGATTTTGTTGGCATGAAAACAAGCGAGGGCAGCGGGTTTAAGAAGTGGCTTTATAGCGGCGTCTCCGAAATGGAGGGGCCCCACGAAGCAGAGGGCCGACATCATCAGCATTCATGGTGGAAAGTAATGTGCCTTACTGGGGTGGATTATTTTTCCACACTAGGTTATCAACCCGGCATTGCATTCCTCGCTGCGGGATCTCTTGCCCCGTTTGCAACACTGGTCCTCGTCCTACTTACTCTTTTTGGAGCTCTTCCTATGTATAAGAGGGTTGCTGAAGCCAGCCCTCGCGGCGATGGCTCCATATCGATGCTTGAAAAACTTTTGTCGAGGTGGAAAGGCAAAATGTTTGTGCTCATACTCCTCGGATTTGTCGCAACGAGTTTTTTCATCACAATTACCTTATCCGCCGCTGATGCTACGGCTCATGTCGTCGAAAATCCTTTTGTTCGAGAACACCTCCAGTTTTTGCACCACGAGATCATCGTTACTCTGGTTCTGATCGGGTTGCTGGGGGCCGTGTTCTTAAAGGGCTTTAACGAAGCGATCGGGATCGCGGTAGCGATCGTGGCACTATATCTGACCTTAAATGTCGTCATCATCTCTCTCGGCCTGTATGAGATATTCTGGGTACGGCCAGAGATCTTTACGAATTGGCAGAGACTTGTTTGGGCGGATACTAATGTTAACGGCAGCGTCTTTTGGCTATTAATTGCGTCGCTTTGGTTTTTTCCAAAATTAGCGCTGGGCCTGTCCGGTTTTGAAACTGGAGTCGTTGTAATGCCTCTCGTCAGGAGCGAGTCAAAACAAGGAGTG
This sequence comes from Pyrinomonadaceae bacterium, assembly GCA_039920905.1. Taxonomy (GTDB): domain Bacteria; phylum Acidobacteriota; class Blastocatellia; order Pyrinomonadales; family Pyrinomonadaceae; genus OLB17. The sequence continues at coordinate 3,294 of JBDSCV010000134.1, read as the reverse complement.
GTGATCAATGCCCCGGTCCAACGGACCGAGATTGCGGATGAAGATCTCACTGATGAGGAACGCGAATATATTGAAGGTCGGATCCGAAACGGAAAAAAATTACTTAGCGGGGCGGCCGTAATTATGAGTGTGCTCCTGATTGGCAGCAGCATTATAACTACCATGTTGATTCCCGCCGAGAAGTTTCAGACAGGGGGCGAAGCAAACGGCCGAGCTATCTCTTATCTTGCCCATTCGATGCTCGGCGAAATCTTCGGGACTGTTTATGACGTTTCGACGATTCTTATCCTTTGGTTTGCAGGCGCGTCGGCAATGGCCGGACTGCTGAACATTGTGCCCCGGTATTTACCGCGATACGGAATGGCTCCTGACTGGGCCCGAGCGACGAGGCCATTGGTCTTTGTGTTCACCATTATTTGCGGCGTGGTCACAATCGTGTTTAACGCAGACGTGACATCTCAGGGCGGTGCATACGCAACTGGTGTTTTGGTCTTGATGGCTTCGGCTGCCCTTGCTGTTTCGATTTCAGAGTGGCGGAAGTCAAAAACGGTCTGGATCGGATTTGCATTCGTCACGCTGACATTCATATATACAATTGTCGTCGGCATTATTGAACAACCGAGCGGAATCAAGATAGCATCATTCTTCATTTTCGCAATCATTGCGACCTCATTTATCTCGCGTGCAATGCGATCGACCGAGGTCCGTATTGACAAGATCGAACTCGACGCCGCCGCACAGGCGTTTATTGACGAGCTAAATGACGAAGGTGAGATCCGCGTCGTCACGAATCGCCGCGAGACCGGAGATATAACCGAATACCGCTTTAAGGAACATGAAAAGCGGGTCGACAATCACATTCCGTCGTCGGATCCGATAGTGTTTTATGAAATCGAACCGGGAGATTCGTCGGAGTTTAAGGGGCGACTCCTTATTCGGGGTGTTGATGTCGATGGATATAGAATACTCCGGACGCAAGCTCCAGCCGTGCCGAACGCTATTGCAGCGTTTCTGCTTTATCTTCGCGACAAGACAGGCAAGATACCGCACGTTTATTTTGGTTGGAGCGAAGGCAATCCCTTAATATACCTTGCGCGATACATTCTATTCGGGGAGGGTGATACCGCACCGGTGACGAGAGAAATTTTGAGACAAGCCGAGGAAGATCCGGAAATGCGGCCCAACGTGCACGTCGGCGGTTAAGCGGAGCCATTGGCACCGCTGGCTTTCTCCACATTCATTGCCTGGAAACAAGTTCGGCAATAAACGGGACGACCCTGACACGGGTAAAATGGAACGGTCGTCGCCTCTGAACACCGCGCACATTCGGCACGCACCTCAATCCGATGGCGTTTACCGGTAATGCGGGAAATTTCGATAGCCTCGAGACGAAGGTTCTTGGCTTTTTTGCAATCTTTACAACGTTTTGGTGGATTTTGGAGTTGTTTGTCACGAAAGAAAGCCTGCTCGCCCGCAGTCCAGACAAATTTGTGGGCGCAATCTATACACGGAATCGAAGCGTCTTCAAATTCGCTGCTAATTTCGACAATTTTGACTGGGGATTCCCGGATTTCCTCAAAATTGCTTTCAGGCATAACCAACGCTCCGTTCAAATCGAAGTTACTTCGGCAATTGAGAGATTCTGTCTGAGATTTTACAGCTGAGGCTTACTGCGCAATCATTTAGCTGAGAAATGCTCGAATAATCTGACCTTACAACTTATCCCATTTGCGTGTCAAGAGCGTGGTTTTAAGATGCGTTTCGAGAATATCTATGAATGTCTTAGTTATCGGTTCGGGCGGTCGCGAACATGCAATCTGCCGCTCATTCAAAGAGAGCCCAAAGGTAACACGCCTTTTCTGTGCAAATGGCAACGCGGGGATCGCCGAGATCGCGGAGTGTGTGGCTGTAGACCCGAATGACATCGAGGGACTCCTTGCGTTTGCAACGGCAAAGGCGATTGATCTGACATTTGTCGGCGGTGAGACGTCGCTTACCCTCGGTATCGTTGATGAATTCGAGGCTCACGCTTTAAGGATCATCGGCCCGAACAGGGACGCGACGCGGCTTGAGGCAAGCAAATCTTTTGCCAAAGATTTTATGGCCCAGCATGGTATTCCCACGGCTAACTACGTTACTGCCCATACCGCTGGGTTTGCGGTGGACGAGCTTGAGAGCGGTGATTTTGGCGATGCCGACAAACCTGTCGTCGTAAAGGCAGACGGTCTGGCAGCCGGTAAGGGCGTTGTCGTCGCTAAAGATCGGGCCGAGGCCATCGCCGCTATCAATGAGATGGCTGCTCTTGTCGGCGCAGACGCCGCCGAGAAGATAGTCCTAGAAGAATGTCTGGTCGGGAAGGAAGTTTCGCTGCTGATGTTCGCTGACGGCGAAGATTTCGCACTGATGCCGCCCGTCCGCGATCACAAACGCATAGGCGAAGGCGACACAGGCCCAAACACGGGCGGCATGGGAACGTTCACCGACGCCTCGCTGCTCACCGCCGACGAGCTGCAAATCATCACTGACACGATGATCCGCCCAACACTGCACGGCTGCATCCGCGAAGGCTTTCCATTTCGAGGAATTCTTTTCTTAGGCCTGATGATGACCGCCGCCGGCCCGAAATTGCTCGAGTACAACGTCCGCTTCGGCGACCCCGAAACGCAGGCGATACTTGTCCGTCTCGAAACCGATCTCGTCAATATTTGCGAGGCGATGCTCGCCGGCTCACTCGCAACGTGCGAAATCAATTGGCGTCCGGGCAGCTCCGCCTGCATAGTTCTCGCCTCAAAGGGTTACCCATTAAAACCTCAAACCGGCGACGTCATTCACGGCATTGACGAGGCGAAGACCGTCGCTCGCGTCGAAATATTTCAAGCCGGAACGGCGGCGACAGGGGAATTAGGCGAGACATCGTTAATCACCGTCGGGGGCCGCGTCCTCGGCGTTACGGCAACTGGAGACAATCTTGAGGCAGCCTTGGCGACTGCGTACTCAGCAGCCGGTAAGATCAGTTTTGACGGGATGCAGTATCGCCGGGATATTGGGAGTTGAGATCTCTTAGCCTTAACGCCAGTCGGGCGGGTCGTAAGGGTCAAATGTCTTTCTAGCGGCTTCTTCCGCTTTATAGGCTGCCTGTTGAGACTCTACCCCGTAGGCGATCTGCCGCGGGTTATCTGCAGACTGTTCCGGCTTGTCAGGATAGATAGCCCTCCAGTTGTCGCCCAGAAAGAACCAGAGCGAATACACACATGCTGCCGTGCCAACCGGGACACTCATCGCTGCAACTACGCC
>JBDSCV010000133.1:0-2582 GCA_039920905.1 Pyrinomonadaceae bacterium | reverse complement strand
TTGCCGACGTGCTGGCGACCGTTTTCGCCCCAGTACCACATGAAAAATGGGTGCGCTCCGTGATAAGCGTTGCCGCGGCGGTACATCTCGACGTATGCCGGATTGGACGCAAATTCGCGTTCGTATTTTTCACGCAGGTAAAACGCATCGCGCGATTCGGGCAGCAAACGGTGAAAAAACTCGATATACGACGGATGAAAAGTATGGTCAAATTCGTCAAAACACGGATGCGTTATGATCATCACACCGCCCTTTCGCAGCAGCGGTTTGTTTCGGTACATGTTGAAGTGATACCCCAGAGCCATCACCTGAACGAGCAGCGGATTGAGCGTCGAGTAGACGTTGTACGGCGAGATGTCCGGGATGCCCGAGATCAGGATGTCGCACTGGCCTTTGACCGGGATCTCGTATTGCTGATAATTTTTTTCGAGAATTTTATCGTGCACCGGTTCGGTTTTGCCGGCGTAGCAAGCGATCAATTCGTACTGAGCCGGGATCGCGTGAAGCATTTTGCGGCGAGCGGCGCGCGGCATTTTTGAGAATGTCTTGGCCATTACCTCCCATTTCATACGGTCGGCGAACGAAAATTCGTCCTCATTTCGCGTCAGGATGTCGTAGCCATCGGGAAACATCTTGTTGTTGATAGCCGTCTCGATGTGAAAGACCTTGCAATTTTCATCGACGAGCTTACCTAGCCGAATGACCTTGTGGTTCAGCACAGATTTCGGCGGGTCCATATACGAATCCGAATCGCGGATCGTCTGCGGATCGTGGTGAGCACGCAAGCTCTCGTAGTCGCACAGGCCGACCGCGACCGATTTGTGGCCGCCGTCCATCGGGACGAGATTGATGTTTAGATATATGAGGAGGTCGCTCTCGATCGCACGTCTGTTGACCCGCAGCGGCTCGTTGTGACGCGTGAAGCCGAGCGTAACAAGATTGTCATCGTCCTCGGCGTCGTGATTGTAATAGCGGTCGGGGTAGTATTCGTTGTAGATATTGGCACCGACCATCCGCTTCATTTCCCACGCCGTCATCTTGCGATGGAGCGAATTCGCAATGATAAGATGAACGTCATCAACCCCATTCGCCCCGCACATATCCAGCACGACCTCAAGCATCGTCTGCCGCATGTCCGGCGTAGCCATCGGCGGCAGCGGGAGCGAAATGTCGTCCATCGCGATCGTCACGCGAATGCCCGGCTCGAGCAGAGCGTAAAGTGGCTCCATCTCGATCGGGTGATTCACCGCGTAACGAATAGCCGCCTCGCGGTTCGGCAGCCCCTTAATCGGCGGATTCGGATAAATGACCCGCGTCCCAATCGGGATGTCGTTCAAAATAAAATCCTCGCCAAACGGCATGATCCGCGGTGCCGAGTCTTTGTCGATGTAAACGATGGATTCGTGTGTTTTACGCCTCAGTTGTAGGGCCATTTGAGTTTCCTTATTCCTTTGTCCAAAATCTTCGTCGTCTCGATGATCGTCTCAACTGCTCGAACAAAAAACTCCGGTTGGATAATCGCAAAGTCATCAGTTGGCTTGTGATAGTCCTTGTGATACTCGACGCCGAAGTATACAAACGGTATCTTCTCCTGAAAAAAAATAAAATGATCCGATTGGCTCGTCCAATCCGTTTCTTCGGCATCCCGCTTTCTATCGTCGTGACCAAATAGCAGCTTTACTTTCGCCTTCTCCTTTGCTTTCTCGAGTAATGACTTAAGCTTCGGATGATGAAATATTCCAGCGGCATAGAGCTCGCGCTTGTCATTCGGCGAGATCATATCCAGATTTATATTAAGGAGGATCGATTCTTTCTTTACCGGAAGATTGGCCATAAAATGTTTGCTTCCCTGGTAAGTTTGCTCCTCGGCGTCAAACGCCACGAACAGTAAAGAATGATCCGGCCGATTCTTTTTGAAGTATTCCGCCATTGCAAGTATGCCCGCTGTGCCGGATGCATTATCGCTCGCACCGTTGTAGATTTCGACCTTCATAATGCCAAGGTGATCGTAATGCGCGGTAATGATAAGATACTTGTCGGGATATTTCCGGCCGGTGATCTTGCCAATAAAGTTTGTTCCAGCCGGCGTGATCGTCAGTTTTCTGTATTTGATTATGAACCACTGGCGATACGAGGTTCCGATCATCTCGAGATTAGATTCCTTATATCGCTTTTCCAAATAGTCACGTGCCTTTTCAATCGACGGTCTTTCAGCGTCACGTCCCTCAAGCTCGTCGGATGCAAGATATTCGACGTCGCGAAGCAGGCGATTGGCATCGAAATACTTGGACTTCGGACTTGAAGTAGGATCGATACGTCCTGAAACTGCCACCTGCCCGGCAACTGCATGGCAAGAGACAAACAACACCGCTACCAACAATCCAGCCTTAATTAATTGGTCAATCACAAGCTTCATATATCCTCCTTCCCCCGCGTTTCGCGGCACCTAGCCACACCGTTTACGGCGTGGAAAGCGTCGGCTAAATGATCAAAAGGGCGTATTAACGTCCTTCTCGCTCTTGGCTTAAGCCGTCGATCTGCAAGCCCGTTGAAACGGACTGAAATATATGTCCATGTCTCTT
>JBDSCV010000132.1:0-7367 GCA_039920905.1 Pyrinomonadaceae bacterium | reverse complement strand
CACCCTCTTTTACGTAGTGCCGCCGAGCAAGCCGCCCGGAACGCTAAATTTACGGCAACATATTTATCAAATGTTCCGGTAAAAGTTAGCGGCGTGATCATTTATAACTTTACGATGTAAATGGTTTCACAAGACAGAGGCAGGCGGCAACGCCTGTTTTTCAGTTTGAAAGAAGTTCGATCAACCCGTTGGTATCGACGTCATAGACCGGAACGGCAAACTGTCGCTTTAGTTCGTCATACGTCATCCCGTCGATAAAGATCGGTTCGTCAGATTTGATAGTGACCCTTGGGATCACAGCAAAATCTCCCACAATTTTATCCCTGACCGCAAGAAAGTCTTGCCCGCTCAACAATCCCGCCACCGAAACGTCGCCGCCAAAATATGTATTCGGCACCGCCGCGACACTTAGCCGCGAACCCGTTAATGCATTGTATTTGTCGATCTGCTCTCTCAAGATCGGTGCGAACATCTCGCCGGTCATAATCGTGCCGAATAACGAGTCAGAACCGGGAGCGGTAGCGACTGTGTTCTTCTGGCCCTTTGGAACACACGCCGCAGGATGTGTGCGGACATCAATCCCGACACCGTGGTTCGGTGATTTTGCAAGCGGCGGAACCCGGTCGCTACCGCTCACGGTTCTGACAAGTCCCTCAAATGCATTCACAAACGAACGAACCATCCCGACGCCGTCCTCGATCTGAGGGTAATTGCCGTAATGCCGACGTGACGGTATCTCGGCCCCAGCTTTGATATAGATCTCGTCACCGAGAAAGGCGAACGTTACGCCGAGCGTCTTGCGGAATTTCTTTTGCAGCTTCTCGACTTCTTTGATCGTTCGGCGGCAAAATTCCGGCGTTACGCGGGTCAGGCGTTCGTCGGTGTTGTAGCGGGTCAATGCAACCGGCACGACCGCTGTCGAAACAATCTTTGGATAATGTGCGGCGAGGTCTCGAAGCGTCTTTTCAAGTATCGCTCCGTCATTGATCTCCGGACATAAAACGACTTGAGCATGGAGTTCGATGTCGGCCGCAAGCAATCGCTCTAGTTTGTCGGAAATGTCCGCCCGCGATTCGTCAACGCCCAGCAGATAGGCCCGCGTTTTGAGATCGGTCGCGTGTACCGAAACATATTGCGGCGAGAGACGTTGCTCGACGATGCGTTTCATCTCGTCTTCGGTTATCGACGATAGCGTTGTGTAATTACCGTAGAGAAATGAAAGACGAATGTCTTCGTCCCGAACAAAAAGCGATGGGCGGGCCCTTTCGGGGTTGCCTTTGCAAAAGCAAAAAATGCACTCATTGGCGCATTGTCGAGGCACGATCTGCTCAAAAGTGAGTCCGAAATCTTCGCCCTCCTCGCGGTCAAATTCGATGTCGTGCGTCTCGCCGTTTGTCTTTTTTACCTGAAATGTCAGTTCCGTCTCACCCGCCGTCTGAAACCGAAAATCGAGATAATCACGCACCGGTCGACCGTTGACGCGCACTATCCGGTCGTTTGGCTGCAACTCTAGCTCCTCCGCCAAACTCTCGGCTGTGACCTCAGTAATGATCACGCCCGGCCGGCGAAGCTGCGTAATAGCTGGTGTGACGGCAAATTCGTACATAAATCGTTTGCCCGCGAAACACGCGAAACGTACGAAAATAGGAAATTCCATTTTCGCATATTTCACGTTTTTCGCGGGCAATCTTTCTTACACTTATCCCGCCGATGCCGATGCCAGATCGAGCAGTGAGTCAAGCGGCGTGTATTCGAGGGCCTGCGACGTCGCGACGGCTTCGTAGGTGAGCTTTCCGGCAAAAGTGTTGACGCCTTCGCGAAGCCCGGCATCATCTTTGATCGCCTGCTCAAACCCTTTGTTCGCCAGATCAAGTGCATATGGCAGCGTCGCGTTGGTCAGAGCAAATGTCGATGTTCTTGGCACTGCACCCGGCATGTTTGCGACACAATAGTGGAGCACGCCTTCCTCGTAATAGGTCGGGTTCGAGTGCGTCGTCGCGTGAGTGGTTTCAAAACATCCGCCTTGATCGACAGCGACGTCAACTAAAACAGCTCCTTGCGGTATCAAGTGCAGCATGTCGCGTGTCACAAGTTTCGGGGCCGCAGCACCTACAACGAGAACCGCTCCAATGACCAGATCGGCGTGCGAGATCGCTTCCTCGATCGCGTAACGCGATGAAGCCATCGTCTGCACCTTTGACATAAAGATATCGTCAAGCTGGCGTAGGCGGTCAAGATCGCGGTCGATTATCGTTACCTTGGCACCGAGGCCGACGGCCATTTTTGCGGCCTCCGTGCCAACGATGCCGCCGCCGATAATCACGACATTTGCAGCCGGGACTCCAGGAACGCCGCCGAGCAAGATCCCGCGCCCCCCGTTCATTTTCTCTAAATACGTCGCCCCGACCTGCACCGACATTCGCCCGGCAACCTCAGACATCGGGATCAGAAGCGGTAAACGGCGTCCGCTCGTTATCGTCTCGTAAGCAACGCCCGTAACCTTTCGGTCGAGCATTTGCTTGGTCAATTCAAGCTCCGGTGCGAGGTGCAGATAAGTGAAAAGTACCTGATTTTCGCGCATCCGCGGATATTCCGGTGCGACCGGCTCTTTGACCTTGACGATCATATCGCCAGCCTGCCAGATCTCATCCGCCGTATCGAGCATCTGCCCTCCGGCTTTCACATACTGCTCGTCCTTAAACCCAGAACCCTCGCCCGCAGTTTTCTGAACAAACACCATGTGTCCAGCATGTGCCAGCGCCTGAACACCGGCGGGCGTCAGCCCGACTCGGTATTCATTGTCTTTAATTTCCTTCGGTAACCCGATCTTCATAAAAACTTTCTCCACAAAATAAAATAGCGATAAATAAAACCTATGTAACCATAATTTTACGTTGTTTTGGCAAAATATTAAAAAGCAGATGCTGCTTTTTGCTCTCCCGTCATCGCCGCCATCACGGCTCTGATCTCGCCATAAGAATACTCTTCGCCCAAATATTCCTTGATCGGCGACAACGCATTGCTAACGCTAAACTTAACGATTGCCTCGCGGATCGGCTCGACCTTATCGAGCGAAATGAACTGGTCGAGGCTAACCTCGCCGGTCGCAATAAACCGTGCGAGATGATTTTCGATCGTGCTTATCGCCAGGCCACGCTCACGTGCGATCTCGGCCGTTGGCTTGCCGTCGCGGAACAGGTCAAGCGAGATATGATAGGTATCTTTGCCGTGCATATCGCGTTTTGTGCGCTGTTTTCGTTCGCGTTTTGGCACTTTCAGATCGATGCGGGAAACGAGGCGGTTCGCCAGACAGTATTTTTTGATCTCACCGAGAAAATCGGCGCCGTATTTATCAAATTTGAGATCGCCGACGCCTGAAATTTTGCGCATTTCCCAATCGTTATGCGGCAGATACGTCGCCATCTCGACCAGCGTGGCATCCGAAAAAACGACATACGGCGGCACATTTTCATGTTTGGCAAAGTCGGCGCGCAGCCGTCTCAGATCGTCAAAGAGAGCTTGAATATATGGGTGCGAGACATCCGCGACCAGTTTCGCTTTCTTCTCTTCTCTAACTTTTATCTTAACAAGCTCGACCGGCGTTTTTCCGGCTAGCACGTCCATGCTGGTTTCGGTCAAGACGAGAATAGGGTATTGTCCCTCGGTCATTGCGAGAAAATCCTGGGCGATGAGGTCTCTGAAATACTCGTACCAGTTGTCCTTAGAAACATCGGCACCGATGCCGTAGGTCTTAATGTTCTTATGCTCGTCTCGAATCTTCTCGCTCTGCGAGCCGCGCAGAAAATCGATCACGTAAGCGAGGCCAAACCGCTGGCCGGTGCGATAGACGGCGCTCAATGCCTTTTGAGCGATAATGGTGCCGTCGAACCGCTCGACAACCGTGTTGCAGTTATCGCAATTGCCGCAAACGGCGGTCGATTCTTCGGAAAAATAATTCAGCAAAAAACGTCTGCGACAAGTTGTCAGATCGCCAAATTTACCCATCAGGTCGAGCTTTCTAAGCATTATCTCCGATTGCGCCGCATTTCCCTCGACCTCGGCAAAACCTTTTAATTTGATAACGTCCGCCCAACTAAAAAACAGCAAGGCATCGCTCTGCAAACCATCACGGCCTGCGCGACCGGTTTCCTGATAATAGCTCTCGACATTTTTCGGCAGATCCATATGGACGACAAACCGCACATTCGATTTGTCGATGCCCATCCCGAATGCGATGGTCGCAACGATTATTTTCGTTTCGTCCGTCAAGAAAGAATTCTGATGTCTATCGCGGGTTTGTTTGTCTAAACCCGCATGGTATGACAATGCGCTAAATCCTTCGTCACGAAGATCGGCGGCCAGCGAATCGACCGAGCTGCGGCTCAGGCAATAGATAATGCCGCTTTCTTCCTTTCGCTTTTCCAGATAGTCGAGCAGTTGGTCGTAAGATTTCCGCTTTGGCTCAACGGCGTAATAGATATTTGGGCGGTTGAAACTCGATACAAAAAGCTCGGCGTTCGGGATATTGAGACGCTCGAAAATGTCCTTGCGAACAAGTTTGTCGGCGGTAGCTGTCAACGCGAGCAACGGTATGGCAGGAAACTCTTTCTTTAGAGTCGCGAGCCGCAAATACTCGGGCCGAAAATCATGTCCCCAACTCGAAATACAATGCGCCTCGTCGATCGCAAATAGCGAAATGTTGATATCGTGAAGGAATTCCAGAAATTGATCACCGCTCTGCAAAAGCCTTTCGGGGGCAACGTAGAGCAGCTTTAACTTACCGCTGCGAACATCACGGAAAACCTCGGCCTGCTCCGCCGCAGTCTGCGTCGAATTCAGAAAAGCTGCTTCGACGCCGTTGGCCTTGAGAGCATCGACCTGATCTTTCATCAACGCAATGAGAGGCGAGATCACGACCGTCAAACCATCAAACATCAACGCCGGTATCTGATAACAAAGCGATTTACCGCCACCCGTCGGCATCAAAACCACGCAGTCTTTGCCAGCCAAAACAGCCAAAATCGCCGCTTCCTGATTCATTCTGAACGAATCGTAGCCAAAGCGGTGCTTAAGGATCTCGCGTGCTTTCTCGATAGTCATAAAAAGATTTGAACACGGAATTAATGGATTAAGCAGATTTTCACAGATATGAAAAATCATATCCGTCCGTATCCGTTTTATCCGCGTTCTAATTTCCTGTTTTGAGAGATTCTATATCGATTTTGCTTAAATCTCAACCTCGTCGATCTGCGCTTTCTGTAGTTTGCCGGAGTAATCAACATACAACGATTTCCACTCTGAAAAAATATCGAGCACCTGCGTCCCGGCTTCGCGATGGCCGTTGCCGGTGCCTTTTGTGCCGCCGAACGGAAGGTGAACCTCGGCACCTATGGTGGCGGAATTTACATAGCAGATGCCTGTGTAAAGCTCCTGCATCGCGTAGAAAGCGTGGTTGACGTCCTGGGTATAGATCGCCGATGAAAGGCCGTATTGGACTCCGTTGACTATGTCGATTGCCTCATCGAGGGTCGAGAACGGCACGACGCTCGTGACTGGGCCAAATATCTCTTCCTGCTCTATACGCATTCCGGGTTTTACGTCGGTGAAAACGGTCGGCTCGATGAAATAGCCGTTTTTGAAAGCACCTTTTGCCAGGCGGTTGCCGCCGCAGGCCAGGGTCGCGTTGTCGTGAATTTTTCCGATCTCGATATACCCGAGTATCTTGTCCATCGCCTGTTGGTTAATAACCGGGCCGACCTCAGTTTTCTTGTCGAGGCCGTTGCCGACGCGAAGCTGTTTGACCTTTTCGACGAGCTTTTCGCAGAATTTTTTGTAGATCTTTTTATGAGCGATCAGCCGCGACGAAGCCGTACATCGCTGTCCGCTCGTGCCAAAGGCTCCCCACAGCGAGCCTTCGACGGCGTTATCTACATCGGCGTCATCCATCACGATGATCGCATTCTTGCCACCCATTTCGAGCGAAACTATTTTGTTGTCGCGGGCACACGCCTCGGCTATCAGGCGGCCGGTCGAGGTCGAGCCGGTAAATGAGATCAGGCGAACGTCTTTGTGATCTACAAGTGTGGCACCAGGCTCGCCAAAGCCGTTGACGACATTAACAACACCTTTTGGAATGCCCGCTTCTTCGCATGATTTGACTAGGTTAATAGTCGAAAGCGGCACGTCCTCGCCCGATTTGATGACGACCGTGTTACCGCAAACCAGCGCTGGGATCAACTTCCACGACGGTATAGCCATCGGAAAATTGAACGGTGTGATCAGCCCGCACAGACCGATCGGCTGGCGAACGCACATCGCAAATTTATTCGGCATCTCGGCCGGCGTCGTAAATCCGTGCAGCCTGCGGCCCTCGCCCGCAGTGTAATATGTGCAGTCGATCGCCTCCTGCACATCACCGCCCGCTTCCTTTAGAACTTTGCCCATCTCGCGGGTCATCTGGTGCGTAAATTCATCCTTGTTCTTTCGCAATATCTCGCCGAGCGTAAATAAAATCTCCGCCCGCTTTGGGGCCGGCGTCCGCCGCCAGCGAGTAGCCGCATTTTTCGCCGCCTCGACCGCCGCGTTCACGTCATCCTCGTTAGAAGCCGGAAAACGCCCGATAATGTCGTCCGTATCCGCCGGATTTACATTGTCAAACCACTCGCCCGACGACGATTTGACCCACTCGCCGCCGATATAATTTTTGTATTTTTTGATTTCTGTTTTTGCCATAACTCTTGAGTCTAATGTCGAAAGTCAAAAGACCAAAGCCCGCATGGGAGACTTTGGACTTTTGGACATTAGACCTTGGACGTTTGCCTTAACGAACCGTAAATTGAACGATCTTCAATTCCTGCCCGCCTGAACGCGGGTTGAAAGTGATAATATGGAGCACGACGGCGTCGCCCGTCTTTAATTTCGCAACCGTTTCGTTAAATGCTTTTAGATCGGTGACGGATACGCGATTAATACGCTGGATCAGGTCGCCTTCGCCAAGGGCATCTGCTCCAAACGAATCTTTAACATCGGCGATAAAGCTCGCCTGGTTTATTTCTTTTACGACGAGTCCCTTTTTATCGCCCAACTTGTATTTCTCGACCAGAACGGGCGAGAGTTCGCTGAGCGTCAGGCCAAACGGCTTGGGTTCAGGTTTTGTTCCGTCAACGGGCAGAATGCGGCGGTCAGCGTCATCGTCGTCGTTCTTTCGGGTGGATGGCCGTTCCCGGAGTTTTACCGACACGGATTTTGCATCGAGATTAATTCCGTTTTCACGCATAAAACCAAGCGTGACCGTTTGATCAGGCGGCGTCGAGGCAATCTTGGCGATCAGATCCTGCGCCGAATCTACAGTTAAATTATTAAACTCG
>JBDSCV010000131.1:0-5948 GCA_039920905.1 Pyrinomonadaceae bacterium | reverse complement strand
TGCTGCGGGCAGGCAGGGGTGCCTGCATTTCGACGGCCTTGCTGGCTTTTACGGTTACTCGTCAGAAAATTCGCCTCGAATGCGAGTCACGCGAAAGCGGGAGACTGGAATTAGGGCTTCGCTTGAGGAAAAAGCCTCGCTCTGGCGCGAAAATTCGCTGGCATGGGTTTTGAGATACTCAAAAAACTGCTCGAATTCACGCTGCATCTGATCCATCTTAGCACGCATGTTCAGAATGATCTCGACACCGGCGAGGTTGACGCCGAGCTCGCGTGTGAGCGAGAGGATGATCTCGAGGCGTTCGAGATCGGAATCTTCGTAAAGGCGTGTATTACCGATTGAGCGCGACGGCAGCAGCAAACCTTCGCGCTCATAGAGGCGCAACGTCTGCGGGTGGATGTCGTAAAGCTCGGCCACCGCGCTGATCGTGTAGGTTTTTATACGCTTCTTCATTACTCCAATCCGATAACCTTTCTCGGATTCTCCGGATTTAGTTTTTCAAACTGCCGCAAAACTTCTTTGGTTTCCTCTGAAATCACCCGCGGTAAGGTTATCTTTACCTCCACGAACTGGTCGCCGCGGAGGCTCGGATTTCGCAAGCTTGGAAACCCGCGTTCTCGCAAGCGGAATTTCTGTCCCGATTCTGTTCCCGCTGGTATCCGCAACTGCGCTTTGCCCTCGACCGTCGGCACCTCGATCTTTGTCCCGAGCGCCGCCTCGGAGACCGTTATCGGCACCGAAATATAAATGTTGTCACCCTTTCGTTCCAAGAATTTATGCTTGCCGACATTGGTCAGGATAAAAAGGTCGCCGGGCTCGGCACCGAGGCGGCCGCCGTGGCCCTTTTTCGGGACACGCACACGTGACCCGGTATCTACACCCGCCGGTATCTTGATCTTGACCTGTTCGGTCTTGGGTGTGACGCCTTTACCATTACATACCGAACACGGCTGCCGGCGGCGCCCGGTTCCCTCGCAGTCAGGACAATTCTGCGCAAATTGCAAGCGGCCACCCGTTCGCATGACTTGTCCGGCACCTTTACAAGTCTGGCAAGTTACGACCGGGCCGCCGGTGTCACCCGCACCCTGGCAACGCGAGCATTGTTCTGATCGGTTGACGGTAATATTTGTCGCGAGGCCCGTAAATGACTCTTCAAAACTCAACGCCAGCGGAATCTCGATATCACGGCCTTTTTTTGGCATCGGACGCGGAGGTTCGGGCTGAGTTCGAGTTCCGCTAGTAGCGCCGCTGCCGCCAAAAAGATCAGAAAAAATATCGCGAAAGCTCGACCCGCCTCCGCTCGACTGACCAGGCGTACCTGAAAAATCAAAGCCTGAAAAATCAAATCCCGGTGCGGCTCCACCGCTGGTCGGTCCGGTCGAGAACGGCGAGTTCACATCGAGATTATCGGCATAATAGCCAAACCGGTCAAAAACCTTACGCTTTTTCTCATCTGAAAGTACGTCGTAGGCTTCCTGCACTTCCTTAAATTTGTCCTCGCTACCTTTGTCATTAGGATTCACATCAGGATGATGCTTGCGCGCCAGACGGCGGTACGATTTCTTGATTTCGTCCCCCTTTGCGTCCTTTTTGACGCCAAGTATTTGGTAGTAATCCTTTTTTGCCATTTCTAATCAGGTCAAGTGTAAAGTCGAGAAGGACGAGAGGCAAACTCGAACTTAGCTTGTCCCTCGCCCCTCGTCACTTGTCACTGTTTGCTACTTCTTCTCTTCGTCCGTCGATTCGTCCACATCAACATATTCCGCGTCGATAACGTTGTCATCGGGGGCTGAAGATGAAGCATCACCGTCGGCTCCCGCCGTTGCCGAAGAAGCCTGTTCGTCAGACCCGGCTTCACCTTCCGGTGCAGCTGCCTGGCTGTAAAGAGCCTCGGCTAGCTTGTGCGAAGCGGTTTGCAGGCGTCCGAAAGCCTTGTCCATCGCCTCCGTATCTTCTCCCGCGAGAGTGGTTTTGGATTCGGCGATCGCGGCCTCGAGTTCGGTGGTTGAGGCCTCGTCGAGTTTGTCTTTGTTTTCAGAAAAGGTTTTCTCAACGCTGTAAACTAAACCATCTAAGCGGTTTCTGGCCTCGATGCCAGCCTTCTTTTTCTCGTCCTCGCCGGCGTGAGACTCGGCATCTTTCATCATTTTGTCGATTTCTTCTTTTGAGAGGCCCGACGATGAAGTAATGGTGATCTTCTGCTCACGGCCAGTGCCGACGTCTTTGGCTGAGACGTTGACGATGCCGTTGGCGTCGATGTCGAATGTCACCTCGACCTGCGGCACGCCGCGCGGTGCGGGTGGGATGCCTACAAGGTGGAATTTGCCAAGCGTCTTGTTGTCCGAGGCCATCGGCCGCTCGCCCTGAAGCACATGTACCTCGACCGAAGTCTGATTGTCCGAAGCGGTCGAAAATATCTCCGATTTCCGCGTAGGAATGGTCGTATTCTTTTGGATCATCGCCGTCGAAACGCCGCCTAAAGTCTCGATACCGAGGCTCAGAGGCGTCACGTCGAGCAGGAGAATATCCGTCTTCTCGCCGCCGAGAACTCCAGCTTGAACCGCAGCTCCGAGGGCCACGACTTCGTCAGGGTTGACTGATTTATTCGGCTCTTTGCCAAAGAATTCTTTGACCATTTCCTGAACTTTCGGGATGCGGGTCGAGCCGCCGACGAGCACGATCTCTTCAATATCTTTCGCGGTCAAACCTGCATCCTTGATGGCCTGTTCCACCGGCGGCATCAATTTTTTGAGGATCGGCTCGACAAGCTGTTCGAATTTCGAACGCGTGAGTTTCATCACAAGATGCTTCGGGCCCGAAGCGTCCGCCGTGATAAACGGCAGATTGATCTCGGTTTCCATAGCACTTGAAAGCTCGACCTTTGCCTTTTCAGCCGACTCTTTCAGACGCTGCAGAGCCATCTTGTCGTTGTGCAGATCGATGCCCTGATCTTTCTTAAATTCGTCTATGATCCAACTGACTAGCACCTCATCGACATCATCGCCGCCCAGATGCGTGTCGCCGTTGGTTGATTTTACCTCGACCACACCTTCGCCGACCTCAAGCACGGAGATGTCAAAAGTGCCGCCGCCGAAGTCAAAAACGGCGATGATCTCGTCCTTTTTCTTGTCCAGTCCGTACGCCAAAGCGGCCGCTGTCGGCTCGTTGACGATACGCAGAACTTCGAGGCCCGCAATCTTCCCGGCGTCTTTCGTCGCCTGCCGCTGTGCGTCGTTAAAGTATGCAGGCACAGTAATTACGGCCTGTTCAACCTTCGAACCGAGATAGTCTTCGGCCGACTGTTTTAGCTTTTGCAGCACCATAGCGGCGATCTCGGGCGGGCTGTAATGCTTGCCGTCAACATTGATGCTGACATCCCCGTTTCCGGCCTTATCGACCTTGTACGGGACCTGTTTGATCTCCTCCGAGACCTCGCCAAACTGCCGTCCCATAAAGCGTTTGATCGAATAAAGCGTGTTTTCAGGGTTGGTCACCGCCTGACGTTTTGCGACCTGCCCGACCAGACGATTGCCGTCTTTTGTAAACGCGACGGCGGACGGCGTGGTGCGTCCGCCCTCAGAATTTGTAATGATGATCGGCTCTCCGCCCTCCATCACCGCGACGACCGAATTGGTTGTTCCCAGATCGATACCTATAATTTTGCTCATATTTAATCTCCTAAACTTATAATTGCTGCTCTCTAAATAAAATCATCTAACTTGAGCCTTTGCAAATGATAATACTTGAGTGTGTTGTTGTCAAGTTTATTTGGCGCTTCGTCAAATATCCTATGACGCTAAATATCAAAAACGGCGAACACGGCGAGACAAGGCTGCTTCTCCGCCTACAACCTGTATTAACGGGCAAGAAAGCAATGAGGCTGGAAAAATAAAAATTGCAGTTGTGAATTTAGGTAAATACCCCGCTTACGGCGAAAGCGATAAAAACACGCCAAAAAAACACTGAAAAATGGCCAAAAATGATCAAAAAAGTGCCAAAAACGTATCAAAAAATGCACTTTCCCAACCGCCTTTTTCATCCGTGGCAACACAAACCTCTCGCCGCCTCTACCTATTGTCGCCGTTAATATCCAATACCCACCGTCGCCGTCTCTGCCGTTCTTTGAACGCGTCGCCAGCACTTGACCGCATCCGCGGGTTTCAAGCGCAAGGCTCCCCAATGTATAATTCCAACGTCTATAAAACGACTGGTGAACCCTCGAAAATCGAATATATGCCTGAATTGACTTGGATCGGAAAGGACAAGGTTGTGAACCACCATCACGACGTTCCGTTTCGCATCCTTGAAAAACAATATACGTTTGGCGACGAGGGCAGCGGGAATAAGATCATCCACGGCGATAATCTGGCGGCGCTAAAATCGCTGTTGCCGGAATACGAAGGCCGGATCAAATGCATCTATATCGATCCGCCGTACAACACGGGTAACGAAGGCTGGGTTTACAACGACAACGTCAACGATCCGAAGCTCAAAAGGTGGCTCAATCAAGTCGTCGGCAAAGAGGGCGAAGACCTCTCGCGTCACGACAAATGGCTCTGCATGATGTACCCGC
Organism: Pyrinomonadaceae bacterium; assembly: GCA_039920905.1. GTDB lineage: Bacteria > Acidobacteriota > Blastocatellia > Pyrinomonadales > Pyrinomonadaceae > OLB17. The sequence continues at coordinate 1,375 of JBDSCV010000131.1, read as the reverse complement.
GTCTTAAGCTGCTACGGAGATTGCTGAGCGATGACGGCGTGATTTCTGTGAGTATTGATGACAACGACGTCGCCAAACTTAGAATATTATTAGAGGAAATATTTGGTGCGGCAAATTTTGTTGCAAATATCCTCTGGCAAAAACGAACGTCGCCAGATTCGCGATTAAAGCTAAGCGATGCTCACGAACACATCATTTGCTTTGCGAAAAGAAATGATTTGCTAACTTTCAATAAGATTCCACAAACACCAAAGCAACTTGCAAATTTCAAAAACCCTGACAATGATCCGCGTGGTCCGTGGGCTTCAACTGATTTCTCTGCTCAAGGTTTTAGACCAAATCAGATGTATGAGGTCGTTACGCCTTCCGGTCGTGTTGTAACACCTCCTCCCGGCAATTGTTTAAAAAAGACGGAAGACGTTTTTCTTGGTCTCGTAGCAGATAACCGCTTTTGGTTCGGAAGAAATGGAGATGGCGTTCCAAGACGAAAAACATTTCTCGCTGAATCCGAAGGTGTTGCGGCTTGGTCTTGGTGGACAAATGAAGAAGTCGGGCATAGTCAGGAAGCGAAACAAGAGGTCAAAGAAATACTCTCAGATTCAGAGATAGTTTTTGATACTCCAAAACCTTCTCGACTGATCGAACGCATTATCCAAATCGCTACTAAACCAGACGCAATCATCCTCGACTCCTTCGCCGGTTCCGGGACGACGGCGCATGCGGTTTTGAAGTTGAACGCCGCCGATGGCGCCAATCGGAAATTTATCCTTATCGAACGGGAAGATTACGCAGAGACGATAACCGCCGAACGCGTCCGCCGCGTGATGAACGGCTACGGCGAAGGCACAAAGGCCGTCGCCGGACTGGGCGGCAGCTTTGACTACTACGAGATCGGCGAACCACTCTTTCACGAAGACGGAAATCTAAATGAAGACATCGGGGTCGAAGAAATCCGCAAATACGTCGCTTACACGGAAAATCTAACCGCCGAAAATCAATTGCCAATCGAAAACGAACATTCGCCATATTTCTTGGGCAAACAGGACGACACGGCATATATTTTCTATTACGAAAAAGACCGCGCCACAACGCTCGATCTGGATTATTTATCGCGGTTGAATTTCCGGTCGGCGAATATGGTCTTTTACGCTGGTATTTGTTTGCTAAATAAAAAACATGGGGCTGCCAGATAACTAGCCCAAATCGTCCTTAACCCATTGTTTTAATTGACTTAACTGTAAATTAGGTTTTTTTTTATTAAAACGCCATTCACATTCCTTTAGAAATAGTGGAAAGTTATCCTTTGGGACCCCATTGAATTTTCTTAAATGTCGCTTCGCTTGATTCCAAAAATTCTCGATTCCGTTGATGTGAT
>JBDSCV010000130.1:0-4336 GCA_039920905.1 Pyrinomonadaceae bacterium | reverse complement strand
TTTGTTCCAGGAACTTGCCGCGATGGACAACGCGATCGTGGCGAAGGATACGCTCAATTTCGAGCTCGCTAAGATCTACGAAAAACAAGGCAAGAAAACGGAGGCCGCTGATCTTTATTTTAATATTGCAAAAGCCGCCAGCGAAGCAAAGGATCGTGACGGCAAACCGTTACGTATGACCGAAACAGCTACGGATGCGAAAGCTAAGATCAAGGAACTCGATCCTGAACGTGCAAAGCAGATCGTTGACCCTACGCCCGAATCACCCTCTGGCGGCAACCCCGTTAGCCTGCAATAGGCATCGGTGGAATGGTCTCGCAATGTTTTTTGTTACACTCAGGAAAACGTGGGGAAATCTTATCATTGAAAGATATTCTGCAAATAGATGATGTTGATGTCCGGTCTGTTGCGCCTGCGGATGCGGGGCTAATTCTCGATCAGCCGCTCTGGATCCGCGTGTCGCCGCACAGCTATTGCACCGCCCTCTTGCTGGGAACTTTCTTCGCCGCATTTCTCTTTTATCTTGGGATGGATTTGCCGGGCGTCATCCTTTTTAGCCTGTCGTGGATACTCATTCCATTTTTCGCTCTCAACGACCACATTAGTTTTGACGGCAAACGCCTTATGCGGACCGGACGGGTTCCGCGCATCTGGTCATGGTTTAACACCTCGCGCCGCCGTCTAAAGGTCATCGATATCGAACAGGTCGAAACGCAGTCCGTCCGGGCCGTCAAACGCGGCGGCAACATCATTTACCGATACCGCACCATAATTCGCGGCAAAGGTCTGAGCATCACCATTGCGTCAGGCGGCGAGGATTTTCGACGGATCATCCAGAGCATTTTGCCGAGACTGTCGGACAATGTGCTTGATAACCGCTCGATAGAATTGCGCGATCATCTTGCCGATCCCAGAGAAACGCTGATGTGGGCTGAATTTTCACGTATCCCGGCGGCAGATGTGCTCGAAAGCTCCTTCAAAAGTGTTGGCAAAAGAGGAAAACGCCTCCCAGCGATTGTGCGCTCAACCGAGCCGATGGAAGAGGAAAAGGCTGACGATCTGCAGAGTCTGGCGAACGAATTGCGGTTGTCTGGTTATTTATATCAAGCACTTGAGGCGTTTCGACGAGCGCTGATCCTGCGGCCGGCGGATGCCCGTTTGCTGTTTGAATTTGCCCGCTGTCTGCATTCATTTGCAGGGACGACGCGCGACAACAAACTTGAACGCCGGGCACTCGCAGCGTTACGACTATCGGAACGCCATGCGGTCAACGATGGCGAATTGCTTGTGCGTTTGGGCGAATGGTATTTTCAGATCGGCGAATGGGGCCGTGCCGGAAATGTGTTTCAAAACGCGCATGAGAAGCTAGGCGAGAATTTTCGCACCGCCCGCGGCCTGGCGGAGATCGCTTTGCGCGAAGGCAAGATTGCACACGTTATACACCATTTCTCGACCGCCAACCGCCTTGCCGAAACGCCGTCGCTACGGCGATGGTCCCGCAGCGAGGCCGAATATTTTTCCAATCTCAATTCGGACGAAGAATACATGGAACTCGAGATCGGTCGCGTAAATATGCTCGAAACCATCGAAGGCCAAAAAAAGACCGCTCTGCGGATCGCGTTCTTTGCTTTACCTCTGATTGCCGTTGGCGTTCTTTTCGAGGACGACTTTGTCGCCAACATCGGCTGGGCCGTCTCATCCGTCAGCCTTCTCATTTGGACGGGCATGATCGTGAGCACACACCTCCTCGGACAACGCATCCCGTACGATCTGGTTGAGTCGGAGAATGACTAACCACCCGATTACCCCTTTTAGAGCAAGCCCATAGTAATTCCTATTAAAAAGTCTCGTTGTGTGAATGGTCATAAGGCATGATGATTGTAGGACGTCGGATAGTCGTGCGAAAATTTTTTGCTTTTTTGCAATTATGCAAGTAGGATATTGTGACTTATTTATCTAGGAGGAAAAGTATGCACGACACCAGACAAAAATTTTGTTACACACCGTATTTTGCTGTATTTGTTACAATACTGACGACATTTGGGCCAAACCTTGTAAATGCCCAAACCAACCCATCCGACGACGACGCTCCGCGTGTCACCGCCGTTCAACGTCTGAAGATCGGTAAACTGAACCGCGAACTCCATGCGCGCATAAACCCGGTAGCCCAACGCGATCCGCGATATGCAAAATACCTTAAAGCCGTCGCAAAGTTACGGCGTGTCAAAGACCCGAAGGAACTTGAACGGAGTTTTAAGGAATTCACTAAGAACTATGCCGGTTTTCGAGACGATGTTCTTAGAAAAGCCAGAGTGGATGTAAAACAATACAATCTTCGGCTCCAAAAGATATTGCCGCGAATTGAGATCACGGACGACGGTTTGATCAAGAATGTCGAGAGCGTCAGCCTTGTGAGCCCCATGCCATCGGCCTACCAGGACGATTCCACCAAATGGATGCAAAACGCTTCGTATCTGCCGAATCCCGATACGACGACGGAATTCACGAGTTTTCCGAACAAGACCAGCTACAACACCTGCGTCAACCAGGGATCGACCGAATTCAATGGTTCAGGCGACGCATCGGCGTATGGAGAGACAGATGTCAACGTCGATGATTGCGACAAAGTGCGGGCCTCTCGCGGAGTTATCGTAAATATTCCGTCGGACGTTAACCGGGTAAGAGTCGAGATTGAGATCAACCAATATTCGTTAAGGACCTGGGCTGCGTGTTGGGGCGTTGTAGCTTATGCGGATGCATACGCCTCAGTCGGCATCAGATTTCACCGACGAGCAAGTTCTCTTTCGTTTTATAAACGTCATGCCCATTCGGAATCGGAGTGGAGCGTATTGGGCGACCAATCCACAAACAAAAGTGCGACCAACGTTGTTCTGTCTGGAACCTTTTACCCGTACGGTGCGGGCGAGTACGATATTCAGGGGTTCGCCCGGATTTCAGTGGATACCGACGGATTTGCCGCTTCGCACTCATTCTCGTCCATTGACGGAATGACGAAAATGAAGGTCACATTTATTAGGTAAATGACCTCGAGCATACCGGTCAGCTTCGCACTGTCCGGGGGTTCCTTATCGGAGATAGACAGAACACAAGGGGTCACGCCTATGTTCCAAGGTTATTCTGCGTTTACTTCTAATTTTTTACCGCGGCTTCGGGAGGATTGAGCATTGCAGTCCAGCGATATTCGGGTGCTTCAAAACCAATTTCCAGCTTTTTCAAGATAAAATCGGTCATCGAATCTACGATCCAGCAGTGGTTGGATTCGCCAACTGAAGCTAGCTCAGCGTCGGGGGCAGGGTTCATGAAATCGATGGCGTATGGGATGCCGTCCTTAATCGCAAACTCTACCGTGTTGAGGTCGTAGCCGAGGGCAGTGCAGATCGTTATGACGTCTTTTTCGACGCGTTCATGCAGCTCGGGCGTGAGGTAATCATCGACATTTACATACTGCATACCGCTCAGGTACGGCTTTGACGGGTCGTATGGCATTATCAACACTTTCTCTTTTCCGACGCAGTAGCAGCGGACGAACTGGTCGTACTCGATGCCTTGCTGGAGCGTCATGCAGAGCGTGCCTGATGCGTTGTATTCGGTGAAAAGCTCTTCGACATTGAGGATCTTCGACACATTCTTCCAACCGCCGCCGTCGAACGGTTTTAGGAACGAAGGGAAGCCGACATGCTCGACCACACCTTCCCAGTCGATGGGGAACTGAAGGTTACGAAGCGACTCACCCGTAATGTCCTTAATGTAACTGTGCTGCGGAAGCAGGACAGTCTTCGGGATCGCCACACCAAGCTTCGAGGCCAATGCAAAGTTAAAAAACTTGTCGTCCGCCGACCACCAGAACGGGTTGTTGATAATATACGTGCCTTCGAGCGCAAAACGCTTGAGGGTCGCACGGTAATACGGTATTTCGTGCGAGATGCGGTCGATGATGACATCGTAACGCTTCGGTTCGTCGAGCGTGATGCCGCCAATCGTGACCATCTCGGCAACAACCTCGCCGCCGCCTTTCTCATTAATTCTGTTGATTATCGATTCCGGGAACGTCTGCTCGCGGCCCACTAATATGCCTACCCTTTTCATAAAGTTATTAGTATCAGATTTGAGATCTCAAATGGTTCTGAAACCGTTAATTTTAAGGTATGAAGGCGAGGGGTGCAAGAATCGAGGAAGTATTTAACGCAAAGACGCAAAGGTGCAAAGACCGCAAAGAATAGAATTAAGAACGTCTTTACTTTGCGTTCTGGCGACTTTGCATTGAAATTTCTTACTTTGCTCCGGGCAGTAACTCGAGGTTACCCATCTCGCGATT
>JBDSCV010000129.1:0-3679 GCA_039920905.1 Pyrinomonadaceae bacterium | reverse complement strand
GTGCCGCATTCATATTGTCCATCACTCATCATCCGATGCTCTGCCGATGCTGCGTGCCGCAAAAGCCGAAGGCTTGCCGCTGACCGTCGAGACGTGTCCTCATTATCTGACATTCGCAGCTGAGGAGATCGCTGATGGTGCCACGCATTTCAAATGTTGCCCGCCCGTGCGCGAACGCGAAAATCGTGAGAAACTTTGGGAAGCTGTTAGCGACGGTACGATCGACATGATCGTCTCTGATCATTCGCCTTGTACGCCCGCTCTGAAATTAAAGGAAAGCGGCGATTTTCTGGATGCGTGGGGCGGCATATCAGCGTTGCAGTTCGGCTTGCCGGTGATGTGGACGAATTTGCGCGTCCGAGGTTTTGGGTTGAGCGACCTAACACGCCTGATGTCCGCCCAAAGCGCAAAACTTGCCGGTTTGGATAACCAAAAAGGAAAACTCGCCGCCGGTTACGACGCCGACATTGTCATCTGGAACCCTGAAGAAAAATTCACAGTTGTGCCGGGACTCATCCAACATCGCCACAAACTTACGCCATATTCGGGTATGGAGCTTTTCGGAAAGATCGAGGCGACATTCATTCGCGGGCAGAAAGTATTTGAAAAAGGCCAGTTTGTTGGACACGAATCGGGGAGATTTTTCAGTAATTTAATGGTATCGTGACTGCCGGAAGAGGCATTGGTTTTTGATAAAATCGTAAATTATGACGGTAATACTTGAGATGGAACCAAGAACAGAAAAGCGATCAAAATCCGATGCTAGGCCTAAAGGCGTGAGTCCTAATCAATTTGTGCAAAGCATATTGGAAGAAAAACTTTCCAATGGAAAAGATAAAGATCAAACTATGACCGGAATTTTACGGGAAATGTTGGCGGAGGGAATAATTTGTCGCATTCCTGAAGGTATTACATCCGAAGAAGACGATTTCGAGCCGATAAAAATAAATGGCAAATCGTTTTCGGAAACTATTCTTGAGGACAGGGATTCATGTTAAAATTTCAGATATGGACACGATCACGTTAACAATTAGCCTGCCAAACGAAGTCGGAATTGCTTTGAAAAACAAAGCAAAGAAAAACGGAAAAAGGTTTTCTGAATACGTCGAAGACGTACTTTCGTGCGATGTAAAACGCTTAACATTCCGCGATCTATTTTCCGACGTCCGCCAAAGCAATTCACTAACCGATGAAGAGATGGAAAAGGAAATTGATGCGGCGATAGCCGAATCTCGTCAAGCGAGGAAAAAGCTTGACTGATATTCCGGTCGCGGTTTTCGATTGTGGAGTTTTTCTTCAGGGTCTAATTTCAAAAGCCGGCCCGGCCGTTGCCTGTCTCGAACTCGTTGAAAAAGAAAGCATTCGGCTCGCCATCAGCGAAGAAGTTCTTGCGGAAATTGACGATGTCCTTTCGCGTTCGCATCTGCGCCGCCGACATCAAAACTTAACTGATGAGAAAGTAGAAAAGTTGATCAATATGCTTTTGGAGCGCTCTCGGTATGTCGAAAAAATTCCACGGCATTTTTCGTACTCGCGTGACCCGAACGATGAACCGTATCTAAACCTCGCGATCGAAATAGAGTCTGATTATATCGTTAGCCGCGATAATGACCTGCTTGACCTTATGACCGGTCATACGGACGAGGCAAAGGAATTTCGGCAAAAATATCGATCAATAAGAGTAATAGAGCCGTCAAAGTTTTTGAACAAGATAAAGAAACGGAAAATCGAATAACGAAGCGTTTAGTGCGGAAAGTTAGAACAAAACTAACCGTTTGCTAAGAACATTAACATGCAATTTACCGAACTGATCGACCTCGCATCCGAAAAGCTCGGCGGTGCCGTCCTTTTTGCCAACGACGATTTTTTTGCGCAAAAGGAAAATCTGCTCAAGGCGGCGGCTCCGATTTGGAAAGAGGGCGTTTACACAGATCTCGGTAAGTGGATGGACGGATGGGAAACGCGAAGACGGCGTTCGCCCCGACTCGACGAAAAATTCGATTGGTGCGTGGTTCGACTTGGAATGCCGGGCGAGATCAAAGGAGTTGTAGTCGATACGGCATTCTTTCATGGGAATTATCCGTCGCATTGCTCGATCGAGGCTTGCTCGGTCGATGGCCAGCCGGAAGTTTCTCAATTGCTTAGTGATGAAACTGTGTGGGTCGAGATACTTGCGGTTTCGGAATTGAAAGGTGATTCGCAGAATAAATTTGCTGTTGGACACGGTGGCCGCGTGACGCATTTGCGGTTCAAGATCTATCCCGATGGCGGCGTGGCCCGTCTGCGTGTTTACGGAAATGTGATGCCGGATTGGGACTTGCTCAAAGGGCGAAACAGCGAGATCGATCTTGCGGCGGCCGAAAATGGCGGCGACGTGCCGCTCGCGAGCGATATGTTTTTTGGCCATCGGCAAAATCTGATAATGCCCGGCCTCGCGCAGGATATGAGCGACGGTTGGGAATCGCAGCGCCGTCGCGGCCCTGGCTACGATTGGTGCATAGTAAAACTTGGAGCGAAAGGCACGATAAAACGCGTCGAGATCGACACGTCACACTTTAAGGGCAATTACCCCGAAAGCTGTTTGCTCGAAGGCGGTGTCTCGGCGGATGCCGGCCTTGATTCGATCGAATGGCGGGAGTTGCTGCCGATGTCAAAATTGCAGGCGCATACCAGGCACACGTTCGTGGACGAGATCGCTGATCTGGGCAATATCAATTATGTTCGTTTCAATATTTTCCCCGATGGCGGCGTGAGCCGCTTGCGGATATTTGGACGGATCGTTTAGGTTATTGATTTGCAAAGCTTTCAAATATACAAAAATCTCGGATGGCTGAACGAACTCAGTGCCGTCGAGGCTGAATCAATGTTTCTCGATTGCTGCGGTTCGATTGAATGGGCTCGGCGGATGACGGAGGCCATGCCTTTCCCGATGCTTGAAGATCTTTATGGGACGGCGGACAGAATCTGGTTCTCGCTCTCGTCGGCGGATTGGCTCGAAGCATTTGCCGCCCATCCTAAGATCGGTTCGAAAAAGAGCGCCCCCGCCCAGCAACGCCGGGCCGCGAAATGGTCGGTTGGTGAACAATCCTCGATGGACGTTGCGACGGATAACGTGCGCGAAAGCCTTGCCGACGCGAACCGCTTGTATGAAAAGAAGTTCGGGTTTATATTTATCGTGTGTGCTACGGGCAAGACCGCCGATGAGATGCTGGCGATATGCCGGGCACGTCTGGGAAACTCTGCGGAGACCGAGATTCACATTGCTGCCGAGGAACAGAGAAAGATAACAGAGATCCGCCTTAATAAGCTTTTAGAACAATGAGCGCGATAACAACACATATTATCGACATGACTTCTGGACAGCCCGGAGCAGGTATACCGGTCACTCTGGAACGAAAAACTCATTCAGCCGGATGGCAGTCTGTTGCGGAAGGCATGACCGATGCCGATGGGCGTATAAACGATCTGCTTTTTGTCAAAGAGGCTTTTTTACCAGGGCATTACCGACTTATTATCGAGACCGGATCGTATTTTTTGTTACGTGATATTGAGTGTTTTTTTCCGCAAATTACGATCAGTTTCGTGGTCAAAGACACAATGCGGCACTATCATGTACCGCTCCTGCTAAGTCCCTTTGGCTACTCGACGTATCGCGGAAGCTAGGAAAATTTTTACCGCG
>JBDSCV010000128.1:0-6471 GCA_039920905.1 Pyrinomonadaceae bacterium | reverse complement strand
AGGCCTCGGCCAAAACATCGGCTGGATGTCACGGCCCGGTATTTCGGCGATCATCCAGTTTAAGCTCAATCTGATCGAACCATTCTACTACGCCGCAACCAGCGTCGATCCGATCTCCATCTATCCGATTTCCATTCCGCTGCTGCTAATAATAACCGTCGCCTTCCTTATCTTTCTTGTAAATTGGAAGCAATACGACACCGGCGACAAACGGGTGACATATCTCCTGTTTATCTTCATCATCCTGCCGTCGCTGATGGCATTTGCCGCAAGCAGACTGCTGCCCTATTCGATCTGGGGAACGCGGCATTTGATCGTCATTTTTGCACCGGTTTCGATATTATTGGCTATTGTGCTTACAAAAATACCAAATGTGTCGGTCAAAACAGTTGCTATTACTTTGATCTTGCTATTCTCGGGTTACGCATGTGTCCTACAAGCAGGCCGCGAAAAGCCTGATTATGTTTGGTGTTCGTGGAACGATGCAGCTTCCGAATTTGCCGCCAGCCGAAATATTGAAAGCGGGGAGAAACTATACGCATTTGAAGAGCTGACGGCATATCACCTCTGGTTTGCACTCAGAAAAACAGACGCTAAAATAGTCCTCGTCAAAGGAACCGGTGTTCCGGAGGACAAGTCCTATTTCCTGCCTCGCAGATTCGATGGTGTTGAGATAATTGATGAGAAACAAATCACGGATGATCGTATTTCGCTGGCGTTCAGGGCTGTTGAAGCTGACGTTACAAAGCCGCCTATCTCGAATTTGGTGTCACAAGGATATGAGATCGAGAGCGTCAGGCCGCTATCAGCCGGTGAGATAAAGGTGTTTCTGGTGAGCGCGTGGAAAAAGAAATAAAGAACGGGGGCATGCCCGCCTTACTGACTGTCCTTAGGTTAGTTGAATTTAAACCTTTGGTTTGAACAATAAGTTTGATTAGGAGAAAAAAGTCGGTACTCAATTGCAGTCAGGAAGGCGGGCTTGCCCCCGCTCTTCGGATTTACTTCTTCTTCCATCTAACTCCGTCTTTGGTATCTTCTAAAATAATACCTTTCTCAGCCAACAGATCGCGAATTTCATCGGATCTGGCAAAATCGCGGTTGTGGCGGGCTTTTTGGCGCTCCGCGATTAGGTTTTCGATGTCTTCGTCGAGGATTTCGCTCGATTCGGCGCCAAAGATGCCGAGGACTGAGTCGAATTTTACGATAGCGTCCAAAACTGCGGCCTTATCGTCCTTTGTCAGGCCGTCGATCGAGAGAATAGTATTTATTTCGCGCACCATGTCATGGATCGCGGCGACGGCGGCGGCGGTGTTTAGGTCGTCGTCCATCGCGGCCTCGAAGAGTTTGAGAGCGATGATGACGATATTTGCCGCTGGTGTAGAAGCAGGCTCCCTACGGACCGGGTTTCCGCCTTTGACCAGCGAGCGGAAATTTCGCAGACGTTCGACCGTCGATTCCGCACCCTGCAATCCTTCGAACGTAAAGTTCAACTGCTTGCGATAGGGAACCGAGAGCAGTAAATACCGTATCGCGAGCGGGGAATAGCCTTGTTCGCTGAGGTCGCGGAAGGTAAAGAAATTGCCCTTTGATTTCGACATCGTGACATCGTCGATCTTTAGGAATTCACTGTGAATCCAGTATTTGGAAAACAGTTTACCGGTCGCCCCTTCGGACTGGGCGATCTCGTTCTCGTGATGCGGGAATTGCAGATCTTGGCCGCCGGTGTGCAGGTCAAACGTTTCGCCGAGATACTTCATCGCCATCGCGGAGCACTCGATGTGCCAGCCCGGACGGCCGCGTCCGAAAGGAGCGTCCCAACCGGTTGGTTCGTCATCGCTAACCAGCTTCCACAGCGCGAAATCACGGGCATCTTCCTTATCGTATTTGTCGGTGTCGATACGTTCGCTGCCGCCGTCGCGGTTACCGGAAAAGTTGATCTTCGATAGCTTACCGTATTCGTGAAAGGCAGTGATCCGGTAATAGATCGAGCCTTCGGACTCGTAGGCATGACCATTCTCGAGCAATTTCGCGATGATGTCGATCATCTCCGCAATATGGTGCGTCGCACGAGGAGTGATCTCGGGCCGCTCATTGCCGAGCGCGTCAAAATCCTCCCAAAAATACTGTATAAACGGCGCCGTAAATTCATCAATGCTGATATTTTGTTTTGCCGCTTCATTGATAATGCGGTCGTCAACATCGGTCAGATTAAAAACATGCGTCAGCTCATAGCCCTTAAATTTAAGAAACCGCCGCAGCACATCACCAAAAATAAAGGTGCGAAAATTACCGATATGAGCAAAATTCCAAACCGTCGGCCCGCAGATATACATCCGCACCTTACCCGCTTCGATGGGTTCAAATGTTTCGATTTGACGCGATAATGTGTTAAAAAATCTCAACATATAATTGCAGAGGCCCGCTCCTTCGTAAGGCCGCAATAAATATCTTAGCCTAATTCACTCCAATGGCCACTTCGACTTCACCCTCAACAAACGCCGCCCTTGCCTCGTCCGAAAATAGATATCCACGGCTATAGAACCTTAACGGATAATCTTTGTCATATTTCTCGACCAATTCGTTCGCCTTTTTGAGCAGGGAATCTCCGTTTTTCGAAGCGTTATAATTCGCCACGGTCCGCATCCAGAATATGGTTAGAGTTTCGTGATATGGCATTTCTTTTGACAGATCGACCTCAAATCCCGTGGTCAGCAGTGTGAAAATGCCGCTCCTCATCATTTCGATCGCTGTGTCGATGTCGTGAATACACAGATAGTACAGAGCCACGGTCAGGTGCTCAGCGTGTTTCCAATCATCGCGACTGATCGTCGCGTCTTCGAATGTTCGAACGACCTCAGCGATCTCTTTTTCAGTCTTAAATTTCTTTTCCATACTAATCCACCAAACTGAATAGCCTCAAGGTTTTGCCACAGAGAACACAGAGACGAGGTAGATATGATCTCATCTCTTTGTTCTCTGTGGCTATTCCACAAAACTGGTTGCGGAACAGGATTCGAACTTGTAGTCTTCGGCTTATGAGGCCGGGATTTTATCCAGATAAACTACTCCGCCATATCTAAATCAAGACACAATAAAAATGCGACCGAATGTTGATCCGATCGCATTAGCGAAGGCCCGATATCCAAAACCCCTTTAGGCTGCCACCGCCTGTTTTTCTCCCTCGATGTCGTCCATAAACAAATATTTGCGCCATTCCGGACGATTTTCGGCGTAATGACAAAGTAGCACGTGGTCGAGGCCAAGACGCAGCAGCTTTTGAGAGGTCAGCAACGGCATTCGCGCCTGATCCGGCGTACGGTTGCCCTTACGCTGGTTACATTTGACACAGGCGGACACGAGATTGTGCGGTGTGCTTTCGCCGCCCTGAGCACGCGGAAAAATGTGATCCAGCGTTAATTCTTTAGCATGTTTATGCTCACCGCAGTACTGGCAACGATACCGATCCCGAATGTAAATCCGCGCCCGTTTCATCGTTGTCTCTCGATTGTTACGCCGCACATGCACGTAATGTCGCAGCCGGACAACCGACGGTACCGGAAAAGTCGTTGATGGAGAATGGAGAACGTTGTCACCATCGTTTTCTTCAATAAAGACCGCACCTCGAAACCACAGGCAAACCGAGCGCGCCACGCCGACCGTGCCAAGCGGTTCGTAAGAAAAGTTTAATAATAAAACACGACCCGTCAGCAATCCCGTTCTCCTCTCTTATCCTCTTTTGTAATGTAATATCAAAACGTGTTAAACGCAAGCACTATATGTAGTTGCGTAGCATTTTCGTCAAACAATGCCTTCAAATACGATGGTGTTTGTTAGTAGTCGCTATCTGCTGGGCCCTTTGTACTGTGTTCTAGCACACAGATGGCAGGTCACGAATGGAATATCATTGAGTTGAATTTGTTTTTATCAAGGAGGCTAATATGTCAAAAAATATCATTTTATCAGTTGTAACCGGACTATTTCTTATTTCCGGTATTTTGGCGATCAATATATCCAAAGAGAATGGCTCGGGTGGCAGCAACTCAGGTTTGACGACACCGACAAGAACACCCAAGATGTCCCCGACCGTAACACCCGACATGTCGCCGAGCCCCGTGCCCGATATGTCCCCGAGTCCCGTGCCGGATATGTCCCCGAGCCCCGTGCCGGATAATCCACCCATTACGCCGACGCCGACGGCTACTCCAACTCCAACTCCAACTCCGACTCCAACTCCGACTGAGACGCCGGTTCCGTCGGGTGACGACCCGAAAAGTCCAAAACCAAGTAAGCCAACAAAACCAAAACTTACACCAACGCCCTAAAATAGGTATTTACAGCGGTTCGACCAGGAAAAGTACTCAACAGCTGATTCGGACTTGCACAGACGATATCGTTTTATCAAAATGGTATCGTCTTTTTATAGCTGTCCAGTATAAAATGAGATTTTAGAAATGGCGAAAGCCTTTCGGCGTTAAGATCGTGATTTTTTTGTCGCCGATAAACTCGATGATACCTATGTTTGCCGTGATTTCGCCTATTACAGAAAACATTCCGTAATCCTTGCCTTCGAACATGTTTGAAGAAAGTTCAGGAAATTTGTCAATCGGCAAAGTGAACAGCAGTTGAAAATCTTCTCCACCATTTAATCCTATGTCCAATTGTTCATCGTAGGAATCACATAGGTTGTGCAAATTTAGGTTAAGCGGTATCTTGTCGGCATGCAATCTAGCCCCTACATTGCTGGCCTCACATATATGTTGGAGATCAGATGCAAGACCGTCGCTGATATCAATCATAGAATGTGCTAACTTAGCTTGTTCCAGATAGATACCTGTCCCAGTCTGAGGCCATGGTTTAAGGTGGATCGACAGCAGAACTTCTTCCCATGAGGCAAGATCAGGCCCTAGCCGACGACCACTCTCCAGCAGTTTCAACCCGCCTGCGGCACCACCGACGTGATCGGTTACGACAATTGCGTCACCGACTATTGCACCGGAACGCAATATGGCCTTTCCTTTTGGAACTTTTCCGCAAACTATCGAGTCAATTACTAGCTTGTCGGTAGTTCTCGAAATATCGCCGCCGACGAGTTCCACGTTCGATTCTTTAGCGTGACTATGCCATCCTGCGTAAAACCTATCAATAAAATCAGTCTTCCAGAGAGTTTCGGGAACGCCGATCGAGAGCATAGACCAAACGGGTCTTCCGCCCATTGCTGCGATATCTGAAAGGGAAACGGTCAATGCTTTGTGGCCAAGAAACCCAGGTGTTGTCCAGTCGAGTCGGAAATCTATGTCCTCGACGAGCATATCGGCCGTGATCAGCAAGTCGGTTTCGGCGTCGTTGGGCAACACTGCGCAGTCATCCCCAATCTTGTTGAGTCCGTATTTTGATTTAATGTTGTCTATAAACTCAAACTCGCTGACCATAAAATATCCTATTGACACAAGTGCATTAGATACATATAATAACGCCTACGTAATTTACAAGAAACTTTAACACAATCCCCGCACCGAATGGCACAAGAACCTGTTGTAATACCTGAGAAAATATACTTTAAGATTGGTGAGGTCTGCGATCTGGTAGGAGTTCAGGCTCATGTCCTTCGCTATTGGGAGACTGAGTTTTCTGTCCTGTCACCGCAAAAGAATAAATCCGGGCAGCGAAGCTATCGCCGTCGAGATGTCGAGATAGCTCTGAGGATAAAACAGCTCCTGTATAACGAGATGTTTACGATCGCGGGAGCCAGGAAGAAGATCCAATCTGAACAGCGCGAAGGTTCAAAACCACGAGCCGCCGTCACAACCAGTCCTGTACAAGTTTCTTATGGAAGCAATGATGCTCCGACATTGTTCGATACGGGTTTTGAAACCGAGCCATCGGCGGTCTTAGCCGGTAACGACAGTTTTTTAAGGCAACCTTACAACGGCGATCAGCGGGAAGCGATAAAAACAGTTGCTGCCCATTTGCTCGAACTGCGGGAGATGTTAAAAACATCCCGCGTTTAGCCGCTGTAAATCGTCAAAGTTGACAATTCACGGCGGTAAAATTACTCTTAAACTCGACATTTCGGGACGTAGCGCAGCCTGGTAGCGCGTTCGCTTGGGGTGCGAGAGGTCGTGAGTTCAAATCTCGCCGTCCCGACCAATAAACATGGGCTTTCAGCGATTGCTGGAAGCTCTATTTTTTTGACTTGGTTGCAGGTTGGTTGCAGAGTTCTTTTTGTCATCGTTTTTCCGCTCAAGACTCTCAAAGATCATCACTCTTGATCAGGCTGGTTCATAAGCATCCTTGGTGTGGTGCAAAACTGCGTCGAATGGCGCGTTTTCGCGACTTTTGTGGCCGATGCCAGCTATTTTAATGGCTTTTTGTTGAGGCACATTTTTTGCCAATTGGTGATCGGAGGTTCAGGAAAATGGTTGAAATTATCACGATTGAAAAAGCTGAGCGACGATATGTACATGATAACGG
>JBDSCV010000127.1:0-3611 GCA_039920905.1 Pyrinomonadaceae bacterium | reverse complement strand
CTATCGAGTATTACTTTGAAATTAACAAAATTCCGTATAGAATTCATCGCGCGCACCAACAAGGAGAGTTAGATATTTCACAGACTAAATTTCAATACTATATTCTGAAAAAAGGTAGTTATGATGCAGCAAAATTTGTAAGGTCTAATCTTATTGTCGAAAACGATTTTTTTGATGTCTATGAATTTGCAGAAAATTCGCCTTAGTTTTTTATGACGAATTTGTTTTATACTTCCTTTTCAGCTCGTTTCGGCGGGAGTTGGCTTTACGGTTTTGAAGGTATGGTTTTTGAAGAGACGTGAGAACCGGAAAGTATCTTAGTATCGTATCTTTTATTAAGGGACTTGAGTAAGGATGGCAAGAACACTCTATATTTGCTACTTTGGTATCAGGCAGCCGCTTGTACAGACTCAGGTGATTCCATATTTGTTAGAGATAATGGAGTCGAATGCGCTAAAAGTATCGCTGCTTACATTCGAGCCGGACTTTCGCGAAAAATGGACGCCTGAGCAGGTCGAAGCTGCGAAAACGAAGCTGGCGGAAATGGGTATCGAATGGCATTGTCTGCCATATCATAAAAGGTTCTCAGCGATTGCCACCGCATATGACATCTTTCGCGGTGCGTGGTTTATCCGCGCTCAGATCCGTGAAAATGATCTCGATATTCTGCATGGCCGTGTGCATGTGCCAGCATTGATGGGCGCACTTGCGAGGAAATTCTCTAAGCGAAAGCCAAAACTGCTCTTTGATATTCGCGGATTTTTTCCTGAGGAATATACTGACGCCGGCGTCTGGCCAGAGAATGGATGGCTTTACCGGTCGGCAAAACGGGTCGAACGCTGGCTCATGAAAGAGGCCGACGGCTTTGTGGTTTTGACGGAACGGGCAAGGGAAATACTCTTTCCCGAATCGAAAGAGACGGGATTTGATAAGCGTGGAAGACCCGTTGAGGTCATCCCCTGTTGCGTGGATCTAAATAAATTTGCGATCGCTGACGAAAGTTCGCGTGCCGGGATGCGTCAAAAACTAAACGTCGAGGATCGGTTTGTCATTGTGTATGTCGGGTCGTTCGGCGGTTGGTATATGACAGAAGAGATGATGGCTCTCTTTGCTGCTGCCCGTGATTATTACCCGCGAACATTTGCCCTGATCCTTACGCCGCGTGATAAAGAAAAAACCCTTGAAAAGATACGTGCCATAGGCTTTGACGACTCGGATTGTGTGGTCAATACCGTATCCCCTGAAGAGATTTCGGGCTATTTGAATGCATCGGACTGCGCAGTATCTTTTATCAAGGCCTGTTATTCGAAACAGTCTTCGTCACCGACTAAGATAGCCGAATACTTGGCGTGCGGGCTGCCGATAATCGCAAATCGCGGCGTTGGAGATGTCGATAAACTGATCGAAGATAACAATGTCGGCGTGATGGTAGATGATTTTACGCGTGAAAGCTATCTAAAGGCAATTAGCGGAATTAAAGAATTGGGCGCCGTGGCCGAAAAATGCCGGCAAACGGCGAGACGGGAGTTTGATCTGGAAAAAGTGGGCGGAGAAAGGTACAGATCTTTATACACTAAACTACTGAAATGACGACAAATAAACAGTTTGATTTTAGGGAGATTGCCTGTCCTGTCTGCACGGCCGGTGATTCGCAATTTGTCGGTTGGCGCGGTGGCGAAGCACACCAAAGCGGAGCCGGTGTGAAAACCGCTATCGTTCGCTGTAAAGAATGCTCGCACCAGTATCCGAATCCGATGCCATTTCCAATCGCCGAGCTTCATGAAATCTACGTGGACGTTGACGAATACTTTCATGGCCACGTTATTGAAACGAAAAAAGAAAATGGGTTGCAGCTGATGGGCGAATTCGAGCAAAGGCTGGGAAGGAAAGGGCGATTCCTTGATGTTGGCTGCGGAGCGGGCGAGGCTTTATGGGCCGCTAAACAATCCGGATGGGATTCGACAGGAATTGACCCTTCAAAAGAATTTATTGAAATAGGGCAAAAAAGGCTGGGCGTTGACGGGCGCGTGACAACACTTGAAAATGCCCGATTTCCGGACGGTCATTTTGATGCGATCCTGATGGGCGGAATAATCGAGCATTTGTATGATCCGTTTGAAACCCTTAGCGAAGTTAATCGAGTCCTGCATCCAAAAGGCTGGCTGTTTTTTGACGCTCCCAATGAAGACGGGTTGTATATGCGGCTGGGAAATTTATACATGCGCCTGCGCGGAAAAAATTGCGTTGTTGTTATGGCTCCGACATTTCCGCCGTACCACGTTCAAGGATTTAACCCAAATTCTCTGCGAAAACTCTTAAATCGGGCAGGTTTTCTTGTCAAAAGCTTAGAAATCGCGGGCGATGTTTGCGAACCGCAGGGGGAAAACTCCCTGCGGAAGAAAATTGAATTTGCCGGAGCAAAATTGATCAATCGGGTTGGTAAGTCATTTAATATGGGTTCGTACATGAGCGTCTGGACGCAAAAAGGCGATGTTGGATGAAGGTTTTAGCTCTCGTTCCTAACCGAAAAGGCTATGCACCGGGACAACGTGGCAGTATCGAACTGTGGGAAAAAGTATTAAACCCGGACGGCATTGAACTTGATTTTGCACCGTTTGAAACTGAACGGCTGCGTGAGATTCTCTACTCCAGCGGGAATCAAATCGAAAAAGCGTCTGAGATGCTGCGCGGATATGCGAACCGGATCAAACTGCTGCAAAAGCTTGATGACTACGACGCCGTTTTTGTCTATCGTGAGGCCGCCTTGTTCGGTCCGGCTTTTTTAGAAAAGCTCATCGCCAGAAAAAAACCGATCATTTATCAATTGGACGATCCACTGTTTATGCCGTACAAAAGCCCGTCAAACGGCTATTTCTCTTATCTTAAGTTTTTCGGCAAGATAAAAGAGATCATTCGAATAAGCAAGGTCGTAATGGTCAATTCGACGCATATTCGCGAATATGCCGAGCAGTTCAATAAGCACATCTGGCAAGTGCCGAGCATTGTTGATACAACTAAATTCGATTTCAGGCCGTTTCCAGAAAAGCTCGAGCGCGTCTGCATCGGCTGGAGCGGCAGCCCGACGACGTTAACGAACATCAAGTTGGTTGAGAAGCCTCTTGCGGAAATTTCCGCGAAAAACATCTGTGATATTCATTTTATCGGCGGTACGGATTTCGGACTCAGCGGAGTGAAATATAGCGCGCAAAATTGGAGCGGCGAAACGGAAGTCGAAGACCTCCGCAATATGCAAATCGGGCTCGTGCCGCTGCCTGCTAACTCGTGGAATAGATATAAATTCATCATGAAAACGGCGCAATACATGGCGTTAGGAATCGTACCGGTCGGAACCCCGATGGCCTCGAACCCGGAGGTGATCAGGCACGGGGAAACCGGCTTTTTGGCCGGTACCGATGCCGAGTGGGTCGAGTATCTGACGGTCCTGGCAACGGACGGGAAGTTAAGAAATGAGATGTCGAAAGCGGCGGCGGCGGACGCAAAAGCCAACTATAGCCTGAAGGCAAATGCGCAGAAGATCATAGAAGCTTTCCGGGCGGCAGTTGAGAGATGAACGCAAATCTGGATACAAAAACGGTCGAGGGGTTTGGCGA
>JBDSCV010000126.1:0-5839 GCA_039920905.1 Pyrinomonadaceae bacterium | reverse complement strand
CTTTGGCGGCGACAAGGTCTATCCGGCAAAAGTTGTCGGCGGCGACCCGGACACCGATCTTGCAATTATCAAGATCGATCCGCCGGCCGGACTGACCGTCGTGCCGTTAGGAGATTCCGACAAATTGGCAGTCGGCCAAAAGGTACTTGCTATCGGTAATCCGTTCGGCCTTGACCGCACGCTGACAACCGGCGTCATTTCGGGCTTGCAGCGTCCGATACGGTCAAAACCAATGCCCGGAGCACCGACCGGCAGGCCAATTGATGCGGCAATTCAGACCGACGCGTCGATCAACCCCGGCAACTCCGGTGGCCCTCTTCTCGACAAATACGGCAAAATGATCGGGATCAATTCGCAGATACTTGGTCCGTCCGGCGGCTCCGTCGGCGTCGGATTTGCGATCCCGGTCAATATAGCAAAACGCATTATTCCACAGCTTATGCAATTCGGCGAGGTAAGGCGTCCGAAACTCGGGGCCGAGCTTTTGAGTGTCACCGCCCTCGCCGATCAGGGCGTGCGGCTGCCGGTAGAATTTGGACTGATCATTCGAAACGTTAACCAAGGAACGACGGCGTCGAACGCTGGGCTTCGAGGCCTTTCACAGGACCCCTCGGGCAACGTAGTTCTGGGAGACGTGATCGTCTCGATCGACGGAGAAAAAATGAACGACCTCGACGATCTTTTCCGTTATCTCGACAAAAAGCAGATCGGCGACACGATACAGGTCGGGGTTTTCCGAAACGGCAAAACGACGACGGTTCCGGTCAAGCTTCTCGGTAACCAACCGCCGGGTAGAACAACACGACGGCTTGAGTAGAAACTGAACTAGATAATGTAAAATAGGCAGCGAGTCGTAAAAGACTCGCTGTTTTTATGGTCGATCTGAACGATTTTTACAACGATGGTTTTGGTTGGATCTGCCGCCAGTGCGAACGCGATCTAAAATCCGCGACGCTTTCACCACACAATCATTCGCGTGTATTTCGCGAGGGTGAAGCCGAGAGCAAGAGTCCCACGCTTTCAACACTCGCTCTCGCCAAATGGACAGACAAAACCATGCAATCCCTCATCTGTCCGCGTTGCGGTATTACTGAAGCGGTCGAAAAATCGTGAATTTATGCCTTTGCGCTTCGGCATGTTAAATTGTAGTTAATGTTGCAACTCGAGCTTGAAACCGCTATCGCACTTGCCCTTCTGGCCGGAAAAACGATACTTCGACATTACGCCGCCGGGTTTGAAACCGAGGAAAAAATGGGCGCTGATAATTTCAGCGAGCCGGTGACCATTGCCGACCGCGATGCGAGCCGGATCATCGTCGATGGTTTGCTAGAGGCGTTTCCCGGTGACGGCATCTTATCTGAAGAAGAGATCGATAACCTCGATCACCGTCTTTCAAAAAACCGTGTTTGGATCATCGACCCGATCGACGGCACCGCCGGTTTTGTAAAACATGACGGCGATTTTGGCGTCCAGATCGGACTGGCCGAGAACGGCTTGCCGGTCGTTGGCGTCGTTTATCTGCCTTTTCACGATGTGCTCAGCTATGCCGTTAAAGGTAACGGCTCGTTTACTGTAACGGGTGGCGGCGAGCCGGTGAAAATGACGGTCTCCGGTCAAAGCGAGTTTAAGGAACTCAGCTTGGCGGTTTCGAGAAATCACCTCAGCAGCCGGATGCACCAGATCATCAAGCATTTTGGCTTTACAAAGATCAGCAATCGCGGCTCGGTCGGGCTAAAGGTCGGATTGATCACTGATCGAACCTGCGACATTTACATTCACCCAAGCCCGCGAACAAAGCTCTGGGATACATGTGCGCCGCAGATAATTTTGGAGGAAGCAGGCGGCCGGTTCACCGATCTTTTTGGCTGCGAAATGCGCTACGACACCTCCGATCTGCAAAACCGCAATGGCATCCTGGCGACAAACGGAGCGGCCCACGCAGCCGTTCTTGAGCACCTCAAACCGCTTCTGTATGAGTTCGGCAGGGTGCCTGAATCTCGCCGATTCATTTGACGCAATGACGACCGACCACCCATACAAGGCCCGCCGTCCAGCAAAAGAGGTTGTCGAAGATCTGCAAAAAAACGCGGGTAAGCAATTCGCACTGGAGTTGGTCACTTCATCTCTCGGCGGAATGTTAAAGGAATTGACCGGCGATGACCGCACCAAACGTTTTCGCGGTCTGCTCGGACGCGACTACGTGGAAGCAGAAGGCATCGTCGATTAGCTGAAATTCACGCTAAACGAAATGGCCCCGACCACACCAATGACATACGTCGCGGCAGCGGCGGGTATCGGCGATCAAATTATTCTTTAAAGGGACGCGGTTGTTTCGGGTGTAGCCGTAAGTTAGATTGAGCAATGTCGAACCGTTCTGAATCGTATCACAAGGTGTCGGTCACTGGTCTCTTCCAGCTATCCCCGCAATAACAAGTACAAGAAGGGCGATCCCAACACCAATGGCAATCTTTGCACCGGTCGAAAGATTATTTCCTTTGACTTGTTTGGCATTTGGATACGGAACTTCGGTCGGAGATGCGGTCTTTTCGTTAATCACAACAAAACTATTTTCATTCATTCGGCTGACATAGCCTTTAGTTTTGTCCCGTCTTTAAGCTTTACTTCGACTCCCGCGTCTTTGCCCGTGCCGAGTTTGGTGACATTTGCTTTTACTTTCTCGGCAAATTTGGATTCTTTCTCTTCTTTTGTTTCGCCAAATGCAACGGCACTCAAAGACAGATTAACTACTAACACGGCTAAGGTTACAGTTAAATATTTTTTAAACCTAGTTGTGTATTATTGTATCTTTGCTTTCAAGCGGCTTTTAACAACGAAGACTCGACAGCCTGCGGCAGCTCGACCAACGCAAATCTCTCAGACGAAAACAGATAATCCTCTCCGCTTTCGTCGATGATCCGCAGATCTCCGTCCTGTTCCGCATCTTCGTCTGGCAAAACACGATATATCTTGTGAAGTTCGAGCGACGCAGGATAGTCGGTGTTGTTCATACACACCGCAAATCTCACATTATTGCCATTGTCTTCACTCATTTCTAATCAAGATAAAACTTACGCTTCATTTCCGTTTGCCGATTCCGTGAGCCTCATACCAATGAATCTCCGCAAGCCGTATTCTACCACTTCTTAATCGAATATGTGCGACCCCTTTCAGTTTACGCCATCGACCGCGTCCATACATTTTCCGCAGTCTGGAGAGATCGCGGATGCCTTTCTCAACGGCAGTGATCTCGATCAATGTAATTTCGCTAATGAGTTCAAAATTCATAAGCACAGTGGGATGAGTCGGTCGGATGCGATCAAGTTTACGATTTTACTTTATTCTCCAAAAGCTGAACAAACTTCTTCGCAGCCAAGGACAGATTCCGGTCGCTGCGATGGATAACGCCGACGGAGCGCACCCAATATTTTTCTGCGAGTTGAATTACGGCTAACGTTCCGGCTTTTTTTGCTTCGGTTACGGCGGTTTCCGGCACGATGGCGAGGCCGAAACCTACCTCGACCGCCCGTTTTATAGTTTCGATATTATCGAACTCCGCGACCTTCTTGACTTCGATTCCGTTCGTCTTGAATATCTTATCCATTGCCTTTCGGGTCGGCACATCGCGTTCGAACAGAACAAAATCTTCGCCGTTCAGATCGGTAACCTTTACTTTTTTTCGAGCGGCAAACTTATGGTCCGGCGGGGCAATGAGCACGAGCCGGTTTTCGGGCATCGGCGTGATCGTCAGTCCCCGCTTTGGTTCAGGGAAAGCGATAACGCCGAGCTCAACCGTGCCGTTCAGGACGTCACGGACAACGCGGGTCGTCCGCGAATATTCGAGGTCGATCTTAACCGCCGGAAATTTTGTCATAAATTCGCGCACCTTTGATGGCAGCTCGTGCAGGCCGACGCTGTAAACGGTCGCAACCTTGATCGTGCCGCCGATCTTGCCAACGACGCCGCGAAGATTCTCTTGAAGCATTTCGTATGCCCCAAGCACATTTTTCGATTCGCGGTAAAAGACATCGCCCGCCGGGGTCAGCTTCACCTCGCGGCGGCCGCGGATGCGTTCGAGCAAACGTCGCTTGAATTTTTCCTCAAGCGCTCGAATTTGCTGGCTCACAGCTGATTGCGTGATAAAGTTTCGCTCGGCCGCAAGCGAAAAACTTTCGAGGTCAACCAGGTCGCAGAATACTTTTAATGTTTCGATGTGCATTGGACTGATAAGTATTTCTATTTAATCACCGCTATATTTTTCATTCTATCTTATCTGATAATGAGCGTAAGATAAAAAGCATGGTTCGAAACATTGCTGAATCGTATTTGCGCAATTAAACTTTGAACAAATCTTCGAATCAACGTACGTCACGGAAACCGGCCTTTTTAGGATGGCGATCAACTTTTCCAACACCTTTCTTTTAAGAAAACTGCACCAGATAACAGGTATCGTACCGCTGGGAATGTTTTATTTTGTCCATCTCTGGACAAATTCGGCGGCGCTCAACGGCCCACAGATCTACAACGACCATGTCCAGGACATCCACGATTTCCCGTATCTGATATTTATTGAGATATTCGGCATATTTTTGCCGCTGCTCTTTCATTCGGTTTACGGCATCCTGATCTCGGCTGAGGCCAAGCCGAACGTCTTGAATTACGGTTACGGACGCAATTGGTTTTACATTTTTCAGCGGGCGACGGGAATATTCCTGTTCTTTTTCCTGCTGTTTCACATCTTGAATTTCCGTTTCGGTCTCATTCCGGGACTGAATCTGGTTCCGGTCGCAGGCAATGCAGACAAGGCGTACGCGATTGTATCTGGCGAATTTCAGATCACATGGGTCATAGTGATTTACATGATCGGCGTGATCGCAACTGCCTGGCATCTGGCATATGGATTTTTCCTGTTCGCGGTTGATTGGGGAATTGTGATCGGCGAAAAAGCACAGCGGGTTGTGCTTTTTGGTTGCCTTGGCCTCGCGCTTTTTCTTTCTTTGGCGGGCATTAACGCGGCTTTCAGTTTTGTTCGTCCGTGCGGCTTGCTGCCAAAGGCGGTTTGCGAGGAACCTCGGAAACCAGGACAAAACGGCCCGACGAAATTTTAGTTATATGGCATCAAGCTCATTAAGAATTGCGATAGTCGGCGGCGGCCTGGCGGGCCTCGCGGCGGCGATGAAGATCGCCGAGGCCGGGCACGAGGTCGATATGATCTCGGTCGTGCCCGTAAAGCGTTCTCACTCGGTCTGTGCCCAGGGCGGCATTAACGGTGCGGTTAATACCAAGGGCGAGGGCGATTCGCCGGCGAAGCATCTAGACGATACGGTCTATGGCGGCGATTTTCTTGCGAACCAACCGCCGGTCAAACGTATGACCGACATGGCGCCCGAGATCATTTATCTTTTCGATCGAATGGGAGTGCCGTTTTCGCGAACGAAGGAAGGGTTGATGGATTTTCGCCGTTTTGGCGGGACGCTTCATCATCGCACGGCTTTTTCCGGTGCCTCGACCGGACAGCAGCTTTTGTATGCTCTCGACGAACAGGTTCGGCGCTGGGAAGTCGAGAAAAAGGTTACTAAATACGAAGGTTGGGAAATGCTTTCTCTCGTCCTTGACGATCACCAGGTGTGTCGCGGCCTCGTTGCAATGAATTTGCAAACGCTTGAGCTTAAAACGTTTGCGGCCGACGCGGTAATCATGGCGACGGGCGGACCGGGAATGGTGTTTGGCAAATCGACCAATTCGCAAACTTGCACAGGTAGTGCGGCCGCGGCGTGTTATGTCCAAGGCGCACGATACGCGAACGGTGAATTTATACAGGTGCATCCGACTTCGATCCCGG
>JBDSCV010000125.1:0-1914 GCA_039920905.1 Pyrinomonadaceae bacterium | reverse complement strand
GCTGGGGCTGCGACGCGGCGTTTCGACCGTATTTGAGTGCAAAATCCGAAAATACGGTCGATTCGGTGCGTAAAATCCGATCTCTGCCTGATATGAACCGTCCGGCTCAACGTCGAACCAATAGTTGCCCTCGGCGTCCGTCTGATGTATCTCTTCGAGCCCGTGCTTATTATCGATCAGCTTCAGCACGAGCGAG
This sequence comes from Pyrinomonadaceae bacterium, assembly GCA_039920905.1. Classification (GTDB taxonomy): domain Bacteria; phylum Acidobacteriota; class Blastocatellia; order Pyrinomonadales; family Pyrinomonadaceae; genus OLB17. The sequence goes on along the minus strand of JBDSCV010000125.1, from coordinate 1,718 downwards.
TAACTGCCCAGATCGGCGCCAAATACATTCCTGAGCAGGGCCCAAGCATTTTCCTTGATCGACCAATAGAAATAGAGCCGCGTCGGTGTCTGCATCTGCAGGCGGGCGCGGTTTTCGCGCCCTAACTCCGGCAGGGTGACATCAGCCAGGGCCTTGAATGTGGGTGAAAGCCCAACCTTTGGTTCAAGCGCGGCGTTGTCAGCGGTTGCATCGAGCGTCGCTTTCTCCACCATTTTTCTGGTTTTTGGCGTCTTGGGGATGAGATCCCCTACATAAGACGTGCCAGGGTTGATGGTAGGCCCAGCAACCGCGCCTTCCGGTACTGACTTTTTGGCAGCACGCTTTTTAATTGGGGATGTGGTCCCCGCGATCTCGGCAAAAGGATCTGAAACGGCCGGTTTATCAGCTTTCCGCACTGCCTTTTTCACGGGTTTCGTCTCGGCTTCGGCCATCTTTGCACTCGGGGCCGTTTTCGTAGTAATGCGTTTCTTAGCCGGAGCGTCATCCACCGCCGTTGCAAACGGGTCCGTCTCAACCGGCTTGGATTTGGCAGTAATATTTTTCACCGCCGTCTTTTTTGATCGTATATTCGTTTCCATACCACAAAAACCGCAAACTAAAAGTATGCGGTTTTTTGGCCAAACTTACAAATATGGATCGGATTTTAACTTTGTTTGGTGACGGATTTTAGCTTGATATCGATCTTGCCAAAGGACGTATTGATCTGTGCGCGAACGGGTATCCGGCGGGCATCATCCGTCATCCATATCACCATTTTGCCTCTTTGTTCGATCAGGCGGTTCGTTCCAAAGATCTGAGGTTCGACACGAAAACACCACAAATTGCCCAATGTCGATTTTTGTTGTTCGCGCGCGGTTACAACCACCGGCACCTTGAAAACAAGGCCCGAATCGCTGACTGTAAGGTCAAAACTTTTACCAACGGCGAGCTGCTGTGTACGCACATAATAAATCGAAGAAACCATATCATACAAAGGTTCGCTGATCTCGGAAGCTATGCGGCGTGGCGGACGGTTGCGGTCCGTAGGGTCCGTTTCAACATATCTGACTCGTTTTTCTCCGTAATCAAACAACGCCTCGCTGTCGCGGATTCGTTCTTTCTGCACGTCATGTTTTGTGGTTTTCAGGATTCGGAAATTCGCCAGATCGATGGTTGATTCGTACTGCTGCAAAAAGCTATAACGAAACATTTTTAACAGTGTGCCCTTTGAGACCGCCAACGTCTTCAACACGAGTTCATCCGAATCAGGTTTCGCGACAGCGGCAAATGCTAATTCGGCGACCGAAATGCTGACCTTTAATTTACTCACTCTTCCCTCATACGTTAACGACTCACCGGCGAACATCTGGCCCTGCATTCCGCCCGTCTGGCCCGGGTGAACAAGCGTCGCGCCAGTAAGAATGGCGGTCAATATTATCGTTCTGAAAATCGCGCACTTCATAAATCTATTTAAGAAAATAGCCCTTTGCGGCTAACGCGACGACAGCAATGGCGACCCCAATAGCCGCCCGGTATTCACGATATCGCAAGTATAGCTGAAAATCGAATTTTACACCCGTTTTCTTCCACTGAGTGAAACGCGGAATTAACAGCGGAACATTTTTCTCATATTCGTCAAATTCCTTTCCAAAAATGCGGCGAATATCTTCGGTTTCGACGCTCATAACGGGCAAATAGATGCCGATAAAAAGCACAGA